>JAKAPG010000043.1 GCA_021823085.1 Thermoplasmata archaeon
AATGTCGGCGGCCAAGAAGCAACCCCCGATCCGCGTGCTCATCGCCAAACCCGGCCTCGACGGTCACGACCGTGGGGCGAAGGTCGTTGCGCGGGCACTGCGAGATGCAGGAATGGAAGTCATCTATGCCGGACTTCGGCAGACCCCGGAAGCGATCGTGCAGGCGGCCATGGAAGAGGATGTCGACCTCGTAGGTCTCTCGATCCTGTCGGGCGCGCACATGGCGCTCATACCGCGGATCCTCGAGCTCATGCGCAAGGAACACGCCGGCCGGATCCCGGTCTTCGTGGGTGGGATCATTCCGGACGAGGATGCTCGGCAGCTGCGCAAGCTCGGAGTCAAGGAGATCTTCGGACCCGGTGCATCGCTCGAAGGGATCGTGAAGTCTGCGAAGCGCCTCGCCGGCCGGGCGTCATGAGCACGGCGCGCCGCCTCCCCCCGGCGGCCCAAGCTCTCATCGCAGGGGATCGACGAACGCTGGCGCGCCTCATCACCGGCGCGGAGAACGACGATCCCGGCAGCCGGGAAGTGCTTCGGGCCATTTACCCCCGGACCGGCCGCGCGTGGTTGATCGGCTTCGCGGGCCCGTTGGGCGTCGGCAAGTCGTCGCTGATCAACGAGCTGATCGCCCACCTTCGATCTCTTCGGAAGAACGTCGCGGTCGTTGCGGTCGACCCGTCCAGCCCGTTCTCGGGCGGATCGGTCCTCGGGGACCGCATCCGACTCGATCGCTCCCCCGACGACCCGGGCGTGTTCATCCGTTCTATGGCGAGCCGGGGCCACGCGGGGGGGTTGGCTCGAGCGACCCGCGAGGTCACGCGCCTGCTCGAAGCCGCAGGATTCGACATCGTGCTGGTCGAGACGGTGGGCAGCGGTCAGGTCGATGTCGAGATCCGGGAGGTTGCGACGACGAGCGTGGTCGTTCTCGTTCCGCATCTCGGCGACGAGGTACAGACCCTCAAGGCGGGCCTCTTCGAGATCGCCGACGTGTTCTGCGTCAACAAGGCCGAGCTCCCCGGCGCCGATCGCGCCCGTCGGGACCTTTCCGAGCTCGCCGGGCTTGGGAGTGTCGATCCGGACTGGACGGTGCCGGTCGTCGCCACCTCGACGGTGACCCACGCGGGAGTCTCCGAGCTCTGGCAGGCGATCGAGGCGCACGAGCATTACCTCGATTCGAGCGGCAAGCGCGTCGAGCGGGAGCGCGGGAGGCTGACCCGGGAGATCCTCGCACTCACCGAGGGCCGGTTCGCCGCCGACCTTTCGAGCGACCCCAGTCTCGCGCGGCGCGTGGAGCCGGTGCTCGCCCACAAGCAGGACCCCGAAACCGCCGCGCGGCGCTGGTGGCTCGAGCGGCGCAAGGGGCGGGCGTAGATGACCCCCGCCGCCATCGCGGTGCTCGTCACGCTCTTCGCCGGGATTGCGTTTCTTGTGTACTTCTTCTTCGGGTCGTTCGCCTTCGGAGCCGGCTACGAGCCGACCTCCGGGCGCGTGGCGGATGAGATGATCCGTCTCGCGGACCCGCGTCCTTCGGAGCTCGTCGTCGATATCGGTGCGGGGACCGGGGCGCTCGCCCTCCGGGTCGCACGAAGGCGGGGAGCCCGCGTGCGCGCGGTGGAAATCGATCCCGTCCGCGCACTCATCCTCTCGGCCCGTCGCCGGACCCGATCCGAGCGGGAACGGGTGAGGGTCACGCGGGGAAACCTGTTCCAGGAGGATCTCCGCAGCGCCGACGTTGTCTTCGCATTCCTGTGGCCCTCCGCGATGGCCCGGCTTCGCTCGAAGCTGGAGCGCGAGCTCCGGCCGGGGGCACGGATCGTGAGCCACTGCCATCCCGTGCCCGGATGGGTCCCGTACGCGATGAGCGGTTCGGTGTACGCCTACCGACTGCCCGACTGCCGGGGGGGCGACCGGTTATAGCGGATGGAACGTGAACCAGAAGGCTCCCATCACCGCGACCACTGCCAGGATGATGAGACCCCCGACAATCCAACCGAGGTAGGGGTTGTACCTCTTCTCCTCGGGCACCGGAGCTCGTGCCGCCACGCCTTCTTTGATCGCGGTGCGGTTTATCTGCGCTCGATTCGTACCCGAGGCTGCGAACCTCAGGGGATTCCAGCACCGATGTAGCCATAGAAGCCGAGGACGGAGACCACGACCGCGACGACGATCCCTACAGCGAAGACCGTGATCAGGAACGCCCGGGGAACCCCCGTTGAGGGTAACGACTGCGGCTGCACGGGACCAACCACGACGAGCCGGTTCATCTAGAGTCGGTTCGTTCCAAGGAGAGGCCTAGGCGTTCGAGGCTGGGTTCGGCCTCGAGTGGCCGGATTGGTCCGGGCCGGGGTGCGTAGCGGCAGGAGCCGTGGAAGCCTCTGGAGAGGCGGCCGCGGGGGTCGCGGTCGGCGTCGCGTCGGGCTTCGCGGGCGCTTCCGCTTCGGTCTTCTCAGGAGCCGGCGTGACGTACTCCTCCACGAAGCGGATCGACTTCGGCGAAATCTGGGTCCGCACGCGATCGACGACTCGAGGCTTGTCGCCGAACCACGCCGGGTCGAACTTCGCGCGGTCGGGAACTCTGATCGTCACGACATGGTCCTTGATCTCGACCCGGAACTCGGCGGCCGGTCGGCCGTACTCGATCTCGATGAGGGCGCGGACCTGTTCGGAGGGGTCCGTGATCCGGTCCACGATCTTGAACTTCCCCCGGACCTTTCGGCCCGCAAACGGGGGATTGAAATCGACTCGAACTCGCGCCTGGGTCACCGTTACGACCCGCCCCTCCCGACCGCGGATCGACAGGATCGTCCCGATGTCGAGGTGGGCATCTTCCCGGCGCATCTCGGGAAGGCGCTCGATCTCGTGCAGCGAGAAGAGCTCGATCAGTTTGGGGTCCCGCTCACCGAACGCATCCACGGCGGCGAACTCCTTCGAAATCTCCTGTCCGATGAAGGCGCCGACCAGGGCCTGCTCGATCCCGGTCGGGAAGTAGGATCCCCCGATGAGGTGAGGTCGAGGCTCATATCGGCGGCCTTGCGGGAGCTGGCCCATCGCCTCCTGGGCGACTTCCGCGCGCGTCGTCCCGACGAGCTCGGGTTTCGCTCCGCCCTCCGCCCAGAGCTCGAAATCGAGGTGAACGAGGTCGCCGGAGGCAGTCGACCCGGCCGGCGCAGCAGTCGCGTGAGGGGTCATCCCCGCGCCGAGTGCGCTTGCGGTTTAACGTTTGCCGGACACAGGGGGTCGGGCTGGGGCGAGCCCCGAGTTCCGGCGGCCGCTCCAACCGTAGCGGAGCATTCCCCGGAAGGCTCCGTAGAGCGTGGCCCAGCGACGCAGGATCTCAAACGCGCGGAATCGCATTCCCGGGTAGGCACGGTCCCAGCGGAGTCCCTGCGCCGTCAACGCCACGGCGAGAACTCCGAGCCCCCCGAGTCCCAGGGACAGTAGCACGGCCGCGGGCCCCACGAACGGGGGAAAGGCGAGCAAGATCGCTCCGACGGTCGCCAGCAGGGGTAGGAGGACGTAGGGCGCGAGGCGTCCGCCCGAGGCTTCGTAGGTCGAGGCATGTCGGCGCCAGACGACGTAGCCTCCGAGAGCATAGCGGGCTTGCTTCCGTAGCAAGGAGGCCGAGGTCAGATCCGAGAAGTCGTGATCGACGATCGCCTTCGGAGCGTAGCGTCCCTCCCAGCCACCTCGCGTGGCCCGGACGGCCATCTCCTGATCCTCGCTGGAAGCGCTCGGGTAGAGCGTCGTATCGAGCTTCCCGACCCGATCGAAGACCGCCATCCGCCACGCGGAGTTGCCCATGGGAAGCGAGACCGCGTGTCCTCGGCCCACCACGTCGTAGAATCGGCGAAGGTAGCCGTCGTAGTATCGCACCCCGACTCCCCGAGCGGTCCCGGCGAGGGCCGGGGTCGGTCCGCCGGTGAAACCGACGCTGGGATCCTCGAACGGCCGCATCAGCTCTTCAAGCCACTCCGGGCGAGCAATCTCGTCCGCGTCGATGAACGCGACGAACTCCGTCGTGACCAGGTCGAGGGCGCGGTTGCGGCTCTCGCTGATGGAGCCTGGGGCGTCGAGCCAGAGGATCCGGGCGTCGCGCAAGTGAAACCGATCGACGATCGGCCGAACGACCCCCCCCGGCCCGCTGCCGTCATCGACGAGGATTCGGTCGGGCGAGCGTCGCTGGGCGAGGAGACTCTCAAGCGTGCGCGCGACCCGCCGATCGTTGAGCACCGTCAGGACGACCGTGACGGTCCCGGGCGTCCGCGTCGGGGCGCTCACGGCAACCCTAACGGTCCCGGGCGGAAAGGGCTTGATGCATCTCTTCGATCGTGCGATCCACGGCCTGGGCGCTGTTCCATCGCGGTTTCCAGCCCATGTCGAGGATCTTGTCGATCGCGAGGTCCTGCTGCGGTACGTCGCCCGCCCAGCCCCGGGACCCGCCCGTGTAGTCGATCCGCGCTCGGCCGCCGTGGGCACGGACGACCTTTTCCGCGATCTCCCGGACCGTGATGCGATCCCCGGTTCCGAGATTGAACACGTTCGTGGGTTCGCCAGATCGTTCGGAGACGAAGAGCATGGCCGCTACGCAGTCCTCGGTCCGGAGGTAGCTCTTCGCTTGCTGCCCATCGCCGAGTACCTCGAGCCGGGTGGGGTCCTTCCTCAGCTTCTCGAAGAAATCGAAGAGGATCCCGTGGGTCATCAGGGGTCCGATGACGTTCGCAAAGCGGTAGATGTAGGTGGTGAAGCCGTAGCAGGAAGAGTAGGCGCTGAGGAGCCCCTCGCATGCGAGCTTGGAGGCGCCGTAGAGCGACTCCGGAAGGAGGGGCCCGTAGGACTCCGGGGTCGGGAAGACCTTCGGTAGGCCGTAGACCACGCTGGAGGACGAAAACAGCACGCGACGGACATCGTGCCGCCGCGCGGCTTCGAGCACCCGGAACGTGGCCATCGTCCCGAGCTCGAAATCGAGACGGGGATCCTCGGTTCCGCGCCGGATGTCCGGGTTCGCGGCGAGGTGCCAGACCTCTCGTGCCCCGCGAAACTCCTCGATCCAGGGGCCGTCCTGACGGAGGTCGGCCGTGACGAGCTTCCACCGATCGGGTCGACCGACCCGATCGAGGTGGGATCGACGGCCGGACGAGAGGTTATCGACGATGCGGACCTCGTCGCCGCGCTCCGCCAGGGCGGCGACCAGCAGGGCGCCGATCGCGCCGGCGCCACCGGTTACGACCACCGGGCCATCGGGATGGGCGGTCGGAGGCATGGAAGCCGTTGCACGCACGGTTCGGTATTTAACCCGAGGGAGTCTGCCCTCGGCGACGGACCGTGGCGACCGACCGAGCCCCTCCGCGGGTCGAGCTTGTCTCCATCGATCCCGATGCGCGCGAGCGCATCTTTCGGTGGTACCAGGACCCGGAACTGGTCGCGCCGTTCGACCGGTACGAGACCGAGCAGTACTCGGACTTCCTCGAGTCGCTCGAGGCGGCGGCGGGCGATCCGCGCTCGCTCGCTCCCCGCTACGCGATCCGAAAGCGGTCGGACGGAGCGCTCCTGGGGTGCGTCGGCCACTATCTCGCGCATCCGGTGCTCGAGTTCGTCGACGTGTGGTACGTCCTGGGGGTTCCGGGAGAGCGGGGTCATGGCTACGGAACCGAGGCCGTCGGGCTCCTCATAGATCGCGTGTACTCCGAATACCACTTCGAGCGGGTCGGGGCCACGTGCGATGTCGAAAATATCGGCTCGGCCCGGCTTCTGGAGACGCTCGGCCTACGTCGCGAAGGGACCATGCGCTCGGCGCTGTTCCATCACGGAACGTGGCACGACATCTACGTCTACGGGACTACTCGCGCCGAATGGACGCGCCTCCGTTCGCCAGCACATAGCTGACTCGGGCGCTCCCCGCAGCGCGACCCCCGACCGGCCGCAGTTCGACCGCGCCGACCTCGGCGGTCGAGCGTACGTGGGTGCCACCGCAGGGGCACAGATCCACTCCGTCGATTTCGATCAGGCGAACCGGATCGACATCGGGCGCGAGCGGAACGAGGGCCGAGCGTGCGGTCGGATGTTGGTCCCAGACGGCGCGGGGGACCTCGCGAATTCGCACTTCACGCGCTTCGCGTGCCATGCGATCCGCGTCCTCCCGGAGCTCGTTCAGGGCCCCTTCCGGAAGCGCGCGCTCGAGGTCGATGTTGGCCGCGATTCCACGCAGAGATGCGCGACGGGTTCGAATCCCGTAGCGCTCGAAGATCCGAGCGCTGAGATAGTGCTGGGAAGTGTGCAGGCGCATGTGACGAAACCGGCGCGCCCAATCGATCGCCCCTTCGACCTCGGTGCCGACGCCGAGGGCGGCGAGTCCGGACGCCGGTCCTCGGATTCGGTGAGCCACGCCGGATCCCTGCCTCACGACATCGACGACTTCGATGGCCGTGCCCGCCCCGGGCACGAGCAAGGTCCCAAGGTCGCTCGGCTGTCCGCCTCCCGCCGGATAGAAGAACGTGCGATCGAGCACGACCGCGCCGGGAGGGCGTGCCACGACCCGCGCCCGGAAGCGGCGGGTGTAGGCGGCATCCATCGACGGGAGATAGGACAGCTCGGTCACGGACGGACCCCACTTCGCTCGTGGCCAAAGCGCCTCGCCTCCCGGAGCGATGGGCACCTTTTTGAGGGAGCACGTAGTCGCGCGCCGAGGCGTTACGGATGTTCAAGGCCCGGATCAAGACCGAGACCCTTCGCGAACTCGTCGAGGTCGTCTCCACCCTCGTCTCCGAGGTGAAGCTGGCGATCTCGAAGGACGGCATCGAGGTCCGTGCGGTCGATCCATCGCACGTCGCGATGCTCGTGCTCAAGCTCGAGGGAGGGATCTTTGAGGAGTTCACGGGAGAACCGACCGGCATCGGGATCGATGTTGAGAAGCTCAAGGATGTCCTCCGCCTCGCAAGGCCCGGCGATACCATCGATCTCCAGTACGACGGCGGCAAGAGCCGTCTCGTCGTCAAGGTTGGCAAGGTCACTCGCTCCATGTCGGTGATCGACCCTTCGGGGATGCCGGAGCCCAAGGTGCCGAACGTGAGCCCCCCGGCGGTGGCCGTCGTATCGATGGACGAGATCCGGCAGGGGATCCGGGGAAGTGAGAGCATCTCGGACCATGTCACGATCCAAGTCGAACCCGAGCAGTTCCGCCTCTACTCGGAGGGGGAGACCGACCGGGTCGATCTTCATCTGGGAAAGGGCGGGCCCGGCTTGGCTCGTCTCGAGGCGAAGGAGCCGGTGAAGAGCATGTACCCGCTCGACTTCTTCTCGGCGATGATGAAGTCGATCACCTCGGCCGACGAGGTCACGCTCCATGTGGGGAACGAGTACCCTCTCAAGGTCGAGTTCTCGATGGCGAACGGTAAGGGCTCGGGCCGCTTCCTGCTCGCCCCTCGGGTCGAAGAGGATTAAAAGGCGCTCGGACAGCCCGCTCGCTCGCGGCCCGGACGCTGACGTTATCCCTCGACACAAGTGATTGAGAGCGATGCCCGCTTCGGAGTCGGTCCCGGTGGCGATTCTTTCCGCCGTGCGGACTCCGATCGGACGGTATCTGGGATCCCTTCGGGAGGTACCGGCGACCGTCCTCGGGGCTCTCGCGGCCCGCGGGGCGATCGAGCGCGCGGGGCTCGCTCCCTCGGACATCGACGATCTCCTCTTCGGGCACGGGATCCAGGCCGGTGCCGGCCAGAACCCGGCCCGCCAGGTAGAGCGGGGGGCCGGGGTGCCCGACCGGGCCGGTGCCACCACGGTCAACATGGTCTGTGGCTCCGGCATGAAAGCCGTCCACATCGGCGTCTCCGAGATCCGAGCGGGAGATGCGAACATCGTGCTGGTCGGGGGAATGGAGTCTATGTCGCGGGCACCGTATCTCGTAGCGGGAGACGTGCGGTCCGGCCTCAAGTTTGGCGACCGGCCGTTCGTCGACGCGATGCAGCAGGACTCGCTGCGCGACGCCTACGACGAGCACGAGCTGATGGGCATGACCGGCGAGCGGGTCGCCGAACACTTCCACCTGACGCGCGAGGAGATCGACCGCTACGCCCTGCGCAGCAACCAACGAGCCGCCGCAGCGACCGAGGACGGGCGGTTCGCTCAGGAGATCATCGAGGCCCCGAGCGGGATCGTTCCTCGTTCGAAGGGCCTCAAGGTCGACGAGTGCGTGCGCGCGGACTCGACCCTCGAGGGCCTCGGGCGGCTGCCCCCCGCGTTCCTCCCCGGAGGGGTCATCACTGCGGGCAACGCATCGAAGCTCTCCGACGGCGCGGCGGCACTCGTCCTGACCTCGGTGGGCGAGGTGCGCCGCCGAGGCCTGGCCCCCCTCGCATGGATCCATTCCACCGCGGTGAGCGGCGTCGACCCCGCGAACGTGATGGAGTCACCGATACCGACGGTACGCAAGCACATCGCCGCCACCGGTCTTCGACCGGAGCAGTTCGACCGGATCGAGCACAACGAGGCGTATGCTTCGGCGTCGCTCGCGGTCCAGCGCGCCTTCGACTTCCCCGACGATCGCTTCAACCCGGTCGGCGGAGCCGTTGCGCTCGGCCACCCGATCGGCGCGAGCGGTGCGCGGATCTTGGTCACGCTGGTCCACGAACTCGCCCGCGCCCAGGGACGCTGGGGGCTGGCGACCCTATGCATGGGCGGCGGCAACGGGTTGAGCACGGTCGTAGAGCGCCCGTAGGTCCTCGGCGTCGGGTGTCGCCTAGGGGAACCCAGGGGGTTCCGGGCCGATCAGATCGAGACCGGTGAGCGCTTCGACCCGGCGGTAGGCCCAACCGGCCTTCTGTCGGTCTCCGGCCACGATGCATCCTCGACCGGAGCGCTCGATCCGTTCCGCGAATTCGGCCATTCGGCCGAAGGCCCGTTCCGCTCCGAGCCCCCGGCCGATGGCCCGCTCCACGTCCCGGGCGAGGGCGACTACCTCGCGGGCCCGAACGACGCCCCCGGTCCCGAGCCGCAGGGACCCGGAGAACGCGGCGCGCACGCGACCGAACGACTCTTTCGCGCGGCGGACGTCCCGCTCATCCCAGTTGAGCGGGCGATGGCGGGGCGTGCCGAGAAGATACCATCGGAGCGCGCTCGCCCCCCACCGTCGGATCGCGGGTCCAAGGCCGACGAGGTTGCCCACCGATTTCGACATCTTGCTCCCGTTGGACAGGACGAACCCCGTGTGCAGGAACCCCCGGGCGAACGGCCGGTGCGCGAGCGCGAAGGCGATCTCGTTCTGCGCGTAGTGATGCGGGAAGATGAGGTCCTGACCCCCCCCTTGGAGGCCGACCGGGATGCCCAGGTAGTGGGCCGCCATGGCGTAGCACTCGAGGTGCCATCCGGGAACCCCCGGGCCCCATGGACTCATCCAGGACGGCCGGGGAGGGGTCTGCCGCCGCCACACGAGAAACTCCCGGAGGTCGAGCGGGGAGACGGGCGCGCCGGGGGCCTCCCGAACCTGATGACGCCCGAGCTCCTTCGCGACGGCGAAGTTCCGGTTGAGGGTCGAGGCCGGAGGACGGTAGAACCAGGAGTCCCCGAGGCGGTGGACCCGGCCCGTCTTCTCGAGCCGGCGCGCGTATCGGACCATCTCACCGACGAAGTCGCTCGCGCGCGGAGCATAGGTCGGTCGTAGGACGCCGAGGCTGTCGAGGTCCGTGAAGAATCGAAGTTCTTCCCGCCGGGCGAGGCGGACGGGCGACGTGCGGAGCTCGCGGGCGCGCTGATCGACCTTGTCCTCAACGTCCGTGATGTTCATCAGGTGGAGGACCGGCACACCGGTCTCGGCGAAGTAGCGTCGGACGAGGTCGAAGTAGAGGTACGTCCGGCCGTGCCCGACGTGCGCCGGCGCGTAGACGGTCGGGCCGCAGACGTACATCGTGACCGGCGCACCGGTGGACCCGAGATTCACCGTGCGGCCGGTTCGGGTGTCCCGAAACGCGAGCCCCACGGCTCGCCCTGCGAGAGTGGGGACTTATGCCTTTTGGAGCGCCGGGCGCGCTTCCGCGCTTTGGCTAGCTTGAAATGGGCCCCGGAGGTCGCCCGCATCGGGCGGACCCCCCGATGGAGACCCTCTACCTGCTCGCGGAGGTCGACCTGGCGCAGCTCGACGCGGTTCTCCAGCGCATTCGCTCGATCCCGGACGTCGTCGAGGTCGAGGCCGTCACCGGTCCGTTCGATCTGATCATCAAGATCCAGGCGGAGCACATCAACGAA
>JAKAPG010000044.1 GCA_021823085.1 Thermoplasmata archaeon
CAGGCGGATCCCCGGGCACGGGGTCGTCACGGGATGGGGCGAGGTCGACGGCCGGCCGGTCTGCGCGTTCGCCCAGGACGCGACGGTCTTCGGCGGCGCGCTCGGCGAGGCGCACGCGGCCAAGATCGTCCAGCTGATGGACCTCGCTCGCCGCGCGGGCGTTCCCGTCGTCGGTCTCAACGACTCCGGCGGCGCGAGGATCCAGGAGGGCGTCGTGAGCCTCGGCGGCTATGGGGACGTGTTCCTGCGCAACGTCACCCTCTCCGGGGTGGTCCCTCAGATCTCGGCGATCCTCGGTCCGTGCGCGGGAGGCGCGGTCTACTCGCCGGCGCTCACCGACTTCGTCGTGATGGCCCGAGGCACTTCGCAGATGTTCATCACGGGTCCCGATGTGGTGAAGGAGGTCACGGGTGAGGAGGTCACTACGGAGGACCTCGGCGGTGCCGAGGCGCACGCCCGCCTCAGCGGGGTCTCCCACCTCACCGCGGCGAACGACCGCGACGCGCTCGAGCTCGTCCGCCGCCTGCTCGGATACCTGCCGCTCAACAACCTCGAAGATCCCCCGCGCGCGGAAGGGGTCGAGCCCGCGGCGAGCGCGATCGCGGAGCTCTCCCGGGTCGTTCCGGAGGATCCGAACGCCCCGTACGACGTGCGCGAGGTGATCGACCGCGTGGTCGACCCGGGCTCGTTCCTCGAGATCCAGCCCGAGTGGGCGATGAACATCGTCGTCGGGCTCGCTCGGCTCGACGGCCGGTCGATCGGGGTGATCGCGAACAATCCGTCGCAGCTCGCCGGAACGCTCGACATCGACGCGTCGATCAAGGCGGCGCGGTTCGTTCGCACCTGCGACTCGTTCAACGTCCCGCTCCTCACCTTCGTCGACGTGCCGGGATTCCTCCCGGGCACGGCCCAGGAGCACGGCGGGATCATCCGGCACGGGGCCAAGCTGCTCTACGCCTACGCCGAGGCGACGGTGCCGATGATGACCGTCATCCTGCGCAAGGCCTACGGGGGTGCCTACGACGTCATGTGCTCCAAGCACCTGGGAGGTGACCTCAACTTCGCCTGGCCGACCGCCGAGATCGCGGTCATGGGCGCGGAGGGGGCCGTGAAGATCCTGTTCCGCCACGGGGGCAGCGGCGACGGGGGAGCGCCCGAGGACGAGCGCGCGCAGAGGATCCGCGACTACCGTCGCGAGTTCATGAACCCGTTCCTGGCCGCGGAGCGCGGGTACATCGACGACGTCATCGATCCCGCGCAAACCCGAACCCGCCTCGTGGCCGGCCTGCGCATGCTCGCCTCCAAGCGCGAAGACCGCCCTCCGAAGAAGCACGGGAACGGCCCGCTCTAGGCGCACGGGAGGGAGAGCGTTGGTCCAGATCACCGAGACGGTCCTGCGGGACGGCCACCAATCCCTCATCGCCACGCGGATGCGCACGCGCGACATGCTCCCGGCCGCCGAGGGGCTCGACGCGATCGGCTATCGCTCGCTCGAGGTATGGGGCGGGGCGACGTTCGACGTCTGCCTCCGCTTCCTGCGCGAGGACCCGTGGGAGCGGCTCGCCCAGCTCAAACGGGCGATCCCGAACACGCCGCTGCAGATGCTGCTCCGGGGGCAGAACCTCGTCGGATACCGCCACTACTCCGACGACCTGGTTCGGAAGTTCGTCGAGCACTCCGCGCGCACCGGGATCGCGATCTTCCGCGTCTTCGACGCGCTGAACGATCCGGAGAACATGCGAATCGCGCTGGACGCGGTCCGTCACGCCGGTGCCCGTGCCCAAGGAACGATCTGCTATACCCAGTCCCCGGTCCACACGCTCGATTCGTTCGTGGCCCTCGGGCGTCGTTTGGCCGAGATGGGAGCGGAGGAACTGTGCATCAAGGACATGGCCGGCTTCATGCCACCCACGGACAGCGGGACGCTCACGCGCGCGCTCCTCAAGGAGGTCGGTCTCCCGGTGGTGGTCCACACCCACTCGTCGAGCGGGATGGCGACGCTCGCGTGCCTCGCGGCCGCCGAAGCGGGCGCGAGCGCGGTCGACGGCGCGCTGAGCCCGTTCTCGGGCGGGGCCTCGCAACCGCCGACCGAGACGCTTGTCGCGGCGATGAAAGGCACTCCGTACGACACCCACCTCGATCTTGCCGCCCTCGGGCGGCTCGCGGAGTACTTCCGTGGCGTCCTCGACCATTATCGCCCTCTGCTCCAGCTGCGCGCGCTCCAGACCGACGCCGAGATCATCCTCCACCAGGTCCCGGGCGGAATGCTATCGAACCTCCTCGGCCAGCTTGAAGAGCAAGGTGCGTTGGGCCGCCTCGGCGAGGTGCTCGCGGAGATCCCGCGGGTCCGCCGGGACCTCGGCTACCCTCCGCTCGTGACGCCCACGAGCCAGATCGTCGGGATCCAGGCGGTGATGAACGTCCTCGCAGGAGAGCGGTACAAGACGATCACGCGCGAGGTGAGCGACTACCTGCGCGGCCTCTACGGTACGGCGCCCGGACCCATGGATCCCGCGCTCGTCGCGCGGGTGACCGCCCATGAGCCCGCGATCCGAGGTCGGCCCGCGGACCACATCCCCCCCGAGTTCGAGCGGATGGCCAGCGAGGTCCGCGCGATCCAGTCGAACGCGAGCGAGCGCGACGCACTCTCGTATGCGATCTTCCCCTCGGTCTATCGGTCGTACCGAGCCGCTATCGATCAGGGCCTGACGAGCGAGGTTCTCACGGCGGCCGCGCTCGGGGTCGTGGCCGCGCTGCGCGCTCCGGCCGCGCCGCCGACACCCCCGGCGGTCGGCGGGCACGGGGCCGCGGCCACGATGAGCGCCTGGACGCAGGAGGGCCGTGCCCGCGTGCTCGGGCAACGGAGGTGGATCGATGCGGCTCAGCATCGTTCGCGCCGGTAGGACCGACACGGTCGAGGTCGACATGGCCGCCCGGACCGTCCGCGTCGGGGAAAAGACCTATCCGTTCGAAATCGTGGACGCCGGCCCTCAGAAGGTCGTGCTCGAGATCGCGGGGGAGCCGGTCGTCGTCGACGCATGGCCCCAAGGTTTCGCCGCTCCTCCCGGGCCGGTCGACGTGAACGGGGAGCGATGGCCGATCGATGAGATCCGTCGGGAAGGCGGTCCCGCCCCCACGCCTCGCGCGCCGCCGCTCGCACGATCCGTAGCTCCCGCACCGGCAAGCGCGGAGGTGGGGCCGGGGACCGCCATCGTCCCCCCGATGCCGGGCAGGGTCATCGAGGTCCGGGCGAAGGACGGCGAGCAGGTCCGCGCGGGGCAGGTACTGGTCGTTGTCGAGGCGATGAAGATGCGCAACGAGGTCGCAAGCCCGATCGACGGGCGTGTCGCCCAGGTCTCGGTTCGGCCCGGTGCGAACGTTCGTGCGAAGGAGACGATGCTCCGGGTCGTCGCCGAGCCTCCGCCTTAGGAGAACTATACCTCGTGAACCGGGTGGCCACACGCCGGGCAGAACCCCGAGTTCGTCGCCAGGTGGGCCCCGCAGTAGATGCAGAATCCGATCGGTTGGGGCGCCGCGGACCCGGGGGAACTCAGAGGGGGAGATGCCGAGCGGCCGCCGGCGGAGCCGGAGGGGAGCGGGGCCCCGGTCGATAGCGTCGGGGCGGCCGCGGTCGGCGGGGCGACCGACCGGGGGGCCCCGGTCGCCGGTCGGCCGATCTGCCGGCGTGAGATCGGCAGATAGAACAGGACGAGGCTCGCGAACATCCAGGCGATCAGGATGTAGAGAAAGATCGTCGCGAACAGCGGCGCGAAGAAATACACGACGATCGCGATGCCGAGCAACGCGAAGTTGATCAGCGTGAGCAGCCGACCGAAGTACATCCTCGCCACCGCGCCCCCGTACGAGCGCAGCAGGAATACTTCAGGGTTGGCTCAACGGCGGGCGTGGCCCTCGCACCTTATTAGGGCCGGTCAATCCGCGCGAGCCATGGCCGCCGCGCTCCCCCTCGTTCCTCGCGACGAGTTCACCTACGACATCGAGGTGGACGTCGCCCGCGGGATGCGCGTCCCCGCCCGCCTGTTCTCGAGTCCCTCATTGCTGGGGGAGGTCGCCCACGATCCCGCCCTCGGCCAGCTCGCCCACGTCGCGACGCTGCCGGGAATCGTCGACCGGGCCCTGGCCATGCCGGACATCCACTTCGGCTACGGGTTCCCCGTGGGCGGCGTCGCGGCGTTCGACCTCTCCGAGGGGATCGTCAGCCCGGGCGGGATCGGGTACGACATCAACTGCGGTGTTCGGTTGCTGCGCACCGGGCTTACGGAGGCCCACGTGCGGCCGAAGCTCGCCGAGCTCGTGGAGCAGCTCTATCGCGCCGTTCCCTCCGGCGTGGGCTCGAGGGTCGGCCCGGCCCTCGGGACGTCCGACATGGACGAAGTCCTTGCGAAGGGCGCCCGATGGCTCGTGGAGCGGGGCAGCGGGACTCCCGAGGACCTCGTCGTTCAGGAAGAGAACGGGTGCATGTCCGGCGCGGACCCCCATCGGATCAGCCCGGAGGCGCGCAAGCGGGGATCTCGGCAGCTCGGGACTCTCGGTAGCGGCAACCACTTTCTGGAGGTTCAGAAGGTCGAGCACATCTTCGACCCGGCTCGCGCCGAGGCGTTCGGACTCACGGAGGGCCAGGTCGTTGTCATGCTCCACACCGGCTCGCGCGGGTTGGGCCATCAGGTCGCGACCGACCACATCCAGAAAATGGATCACGAGCTTCGTCAGCAAGGCATCACCCTCGTCGACCGGCAGCTCTGCTGCGCTCCGATCCCTTCGGAGGGAGCGCAGGAGTATCTCGCGGCGATGGCCGCGGCGGCCAACTTTGCCTGGGCCAACCGCCAGGCAATCACCACCGGGGTCCGCCGTGCGTTCGAGGGAACCTTCGGCCGGCCGGCCGCCGAGCTCGCGATCGAGGTCGTCTACGACATCGCGCACAACATGGCCAAATTCGAGGAGCACGCGACCGAGGCGGGGAAGCGGCGGGTTCTCGTTCACCGAAAGGGGGCGACCCGCTCGTTCCCGGCCGGGCGCGAAGAGGTCCCGGAGGCGTACCGGTCGAGCGGCCAGCCCGTGCTGATCCCGGGGGACATGGGCACGGCGAGCTACGTGCTCGTGGGCCTTCCGACGTCGATGACCCGTTCCTTCGGCTCCTCGTGCCACGGGGCCGGACGCCGATTGAGCCGGAGCGCTGCGGCCCGGACGTTCCGCTTCGACGACGTCACCCGCACCCTGCGCGAGCGAGGGATCATGGTCCGCTCCTCGTCCCGGGAAGGAGTCACCGAGGAAGCTCCGGGCGCCTACAAGGACATCGAGGAAGTCGTCCGCGTCGCCGAAGGAGCGGGACTGACCCGACGGGTCGCTCGCCTCGCGCCGATGGGCGTCGTCAAGGGCTGATCGCCCGCGTAGCGCGACGGTGGCCCGCTCCGAGAGCGCCCCCTCCCGAGGATCGTGCGCGGTAGGGTAGGATGATTATCTCTCGCGCGTTCGGCAGGCGGTCCCGACCATGGACGCGCTCAAATCGGCCGACCTTCTCGTGGAGATGCTGCATCACGTCACCGGCGGCTCCGTACAGGCGCGTGTCGGCGGTTCCTCGGTCCTGACCCTCGATGCCGACGCGCACAACCTGGAGATGGACTTCGACCTGTTCGCTCGCCTGGAGCAGCGAGTGCGCTCGTCCATCTCGCCGATCCATCCGCTGCGCTGGTGGGAGATCCGGGGTGTTCCGACGACATTGGCGCGGTCCGGATGGCAACTCACGCTCCGCGAGGGCCCCCACGAGATCCTCCGGCTCGGGCGGGGGGTCAGCGCCCTGACCGGGCACGTCCACGTTCGCGCCGGTGCACTCTGGAAGCTGCGAAGACTGGGCTAGCGGTTACGCCGACTGGATTCGAGCGATGTTCGCGGTCGCGTGCGCGCTCTTCTCGTCGTCCGTCAGATCCCGCATGTGCACGGCGATCGAGACCGCTCCCGAGACACGGAGGGCGAGCCGGCGGTCCCCCATGTCCAAGGTGAGCCCCTGAAGCCGGATGTCCACCTGGCTGTGCTTATCCGATAGAGCCTCGATCAGACCCTCCATCAATCCCTTGCCCATCTCGGTCGTCTCTTCGGGCATCGTTCCTCGCCTTCAGAGGGCACGGAAGGATTTAGGCACGCCGCTAGGGGAAGTTCGCGCGTAATGAGGTTCGGCCGCGGGGGGTTTCCCTCCGGAGCCCGCATTCGAGCCGCCCCACCGCCACGGCTCGCCCCACCGTGGCCCGGACCCAACCCCCGCCGCGGGCCGCAGAGTATTAAGTGAGCTCTCGCTCGAGAAACGAGGAGGCGCCAGGACGACCCTAATGCTCAACGGCTACGAGATTGCAGGGCTCGTGGTCCTCGCCTACGCGGTCGCCGTCTATCTCCTGTGGCGGGTTGGCCGGATCGGCAAGGAGCGGACGCTCTCGTTCTTCGGCCCGGCCCTGATGATCAAGACGAAGCGCGGCCGCGACCTCATCGACCGGGTCGGCCGGCGGGCGCGAGGCTGGTCCGTCGCCGGGGACATCGCGATCCTGCTCAGCGTGGTCGCGATGGGGGCGATGGTGGCGCTCCTCGCCCTGGACGCCATCGCGAGCGTGCATACGAGCGCCGCCCACGCGCCGGGCATCCAAGAAGCGCTGGGCATCCCCGGATTGAACCCCATCATCCCCCTGGGCTACGGGATCGTCGCGCTGGTGGTGGGGGTGGCGCTGCACGAGCTCTTCCACGGATTCGTCGCCCGCTCCCAGAAGATCGGCGTGAAGAGCCTCGGGATCCTCTGGTGCGTCGTCCCGGTGGGCGCCTTCGTCGAGCAGGACGATGCCGACATGGAGCGGGCGGACCGACGCCGGCGCGACCGCGTCGCCGCCGCCGGGATCTTCGCGAATTTCCTCATCGGCGTCATCTGCTTCCTCCTCATGAGCGGCCTTGTCGCGACGTCCGTGGTCCCGAACGCGAACGGCGTGGGCGTCGTCGGGGTTCTGGCGGGAACCCCGGCGCAGAGCACGGGCATGGGGGCGGGGGACATCATCGTGAGCGTCAATCACACGGCCACGACCACGAACGCCGAGCTTCAGTCGGCCCTCGCGTCGACCGCGCCGAACACGACCATACCTATCCAGTACTACTCGCCGGCCGTCGGCCGTCTCGTGATACGGAACGTGACGCTCACCGCGGAGTCGACCTACACGCACAACCCGGCCGACTCGCACACCGGCTTCCTCGGGGTCTCGCTCTCCTTCCTCACACCGGCCCAACTCGCGGCGACGTTCGTGGACCCCTTCTCCAGCTCTTCGAACCCGTTGATCGGCGGGATCAACTGGCTCGTGCTGCCCATCGCCGGTCTCCAACCGATCGCCGGGGGACCGCAGGCGTTCTTCCACTTCACCGGACCCCTCGCCGGTACGAACGCCGACACGACGTGGATCGGGCTCAACCTGCTCTATTGGTTCGCGTGGATGAACTTCCTGCTCGGCGCTTCCAACGCGCTTCCCCTGATTCCGCTGGACGGTGGGCTGCTCGTCCGGGACTATGCGGCGTCCCTTGCGGCGCGGGTCAAGCGCGGATGGAACAGCGCCCGTCTCGACCAGTTCGGCGGTTCTGTCGCGGTGGTCTCCTCGTTTCTCATCGTCCTACTGATCCTATGGCTCTTCGTGGGTCCGCGCCTGTAGACGAAGCCGCGCTGTGGGGGGAGTATCCCTTCCTCCCCGGCGCCGAACGCCTCGTCGGGGAGCTCGCGATCTCGATCCGGGACCTGATCACCGACCCCCGGTACGACCCGGTTCGCTCGATCGGACGCGCGCGAGCGCTCGCCGGCGCCGACGATCCGCGAGGGACCGCAGCGCTGGACGAGCTCGCGAGTGCACGTCCGCAGGAGCGCTATCTTTCGTTCCTCTTCGCAAGGCTCCTGCTCGCCTCGGCCCCCGCGCCCGCGGCCCTGAGAAGGTGGGCCGTTGCCGAAGCCAAGCGCGCGTACGACCGCCTGGCGGACGTTCCGTTCGACGAGCTCGTGGAGGTCGCGCGAAGGCTCGGATGCCCCCTCCGGGAAGAGCCGGGCGCCCGCCTCTCGATCGACCTCGCCGACTACGTCCGGCTCTCGGTGCCGATCCGCGAAGCGAAGTTCCGCCTCGCCGCACAACCGCTTCGCCACGGCCGGATCGCCCTGGATCGGGCCCGCGCGGCCCGCCTTCTCGAGGAGGCTGTCCGGATCGAGCTTGCCCGTCCCCGTCCGATGGCCGCGGAGGTCGAGAGGCTCGTGCGCACCCGCGAATCGGCGGCGCTCGAGGAACTGGCCCGTCGTGTCCCGGTCCCACGCGGTCGAGGCCCAGAGGAGCCCGCGAGATTGCGACCGGACCTCTTCCCTCCCTGCATCAGGAAGATGCGACGAACGCTCGAGGTCGGAGAGAACCTGTCCCACGCCGGACGATTCGCCCTCGCCGCGTTCCTGCACCGCGCGGGCGCGGACGAGGAGACGATCGTCGACGCCTACCGGGGGGCGCCGGACTTCGATGAGTCCATCACGCGCTACCAGGTCGACCACATCACCCACCACGAGGGGGGCCGGGGGTACGAACCCCCGGAGTGCGCGACGCTGCGCTCCCACGGGCTGTGTGTGCGCGAGGGCGACCCGGGCGCTCCGAGCCCGGCGGACCGCGCGCGCGACCCCCTCTGCTTCGAGCCGGACCTTCGGCATCCGCTGCAGTACTACCGGATCCGGGGCGGACGGATCGTCGCCGATCCGGAACGGGAGGAGCGCGCGCGACCGGCTACGTCGGCGGGGGAGCGAGGCGCGCGTAGACCCGACGGGCCCGAGAAAACGCGGTCCACTGACCGGCGACGATGAAGTAGACCAGTACGACGTCGATCACGGTGAACGGGAACCCGTTCAGCGCGAAGCGAGCCCACGGCTCGCTCGGCGCCCAAGGCCACGGCAACGTCCAGAGGAATTCGAGGAAGACGGCCAGGCACAACAGGACGAGCCGATCGGCGCGCGTGAGCAAGCCGCCGTACATCCTCCCTTGTCCCACCGCCTCCGCCTGGGTGCCCATGTAGCTCGTCAGCAGCAGGCTCGCGAGCGCGAGCAGCGCGATCACCGGGTTGGCGTAGCTCGAGACCGCGATCCCGATAACGAGGAGGGTGTCCGCGTACCGATCGAGGACATGGTCGAGGAAGTTCCCGCGTACGCTCGCACGGTTCGTGCGACGCGCCACCTCGCCGTCGATCACGTCGAACGCGCCGCCGACGAGGATGAGGGCCGCGGCCGGAAGGAAGAGGACCGGGCTCGTCCAACGCACGAGGCTCGCGAGGACCGCCGCCGTCGCCAACAGCCCGAAGGCGACCCAGCTCAGGGTGTTCGGCGAATAGGAGAGGTACGGGCGGCAGATCCGTTCGAGATACGGCTCCAGGCGCCGCCGGTATCCCTCGAGGACCATGGGATCGGTTACTGCGACCAGTCCAAAAGATGCTCGGCCACGCGGTCCTCCCTCAGCCAGTCGATCGGGTGACGAGGGTGGGACATCGTTCGCCGGATCCTCGCGCGGAGCGCGCGGGCGAGCTCTTCCGGGGAACGGGCGGTGGTGTCGATCTCGGACCACGGAAGGCCGGCCGCCCGGACCTCGTCGGCGACGACGCCCAACGCCTCGGCGAGGGCGTTCTCCCTGCGGTCTGCCGCCGAGCCTCTCCGGGCCCGGGCCAAACGGCGATAGAGCTCGGTGGGCCGGCATCGCAGCACGATGGCGGAGTCCACGGGAAGGAGGTGGGCGAGATGCCCCACGACGAGCTCGGTGCGGACCGGCCGGTTCCTTCGCATGGCTCTCGAGAGCCGCGGAACGTCGATGACCCAACCGCGGCCCGAGCGGCGTGCCGCGCGGAAGTTCTGAGCGATGTCGTACACCTCGAGGCAGGGCACCCCGGGGGCGAGCCGAGCGGCGACGGAGCTCTTGCCGGTCCCGGGCGTACCCGTGATTGCGATGCGGCGAGCCGGGCCGCGCGCTACACGAACTTGAGGCCGACGAAGGTTCTTCGCCACGCGCGGACCTCCCGGGTCACGGTCGGCGTGCCCCGACTCCCTCGCTCGAGCAGGTCGGCGAGCCGGGGCATGTCCTGCGGCGTGAGTCCGAGGCGGGCAGCTTCCGCCGTTCCGAGACGGCCGACGAGATC
>JAKAPG010000045.1 GCA_021823085.1 Thermoplasmata archaeon
GCGGGGATCGCCCCGCTGAACATCCTGGGCCTTACGAACCCCGCGCTCGCCGTGCTGTCGACCCTCTTCTTCAACGCGCTCGTGATCCCGTTGCTGATCCCGCTCGCCATCCTCGGGGTCAAGTTCCGGCCGATGAGCGCGATCGACCTTCTGCGTCGGAACCTCGTCCTCTACGGGGTCGGCGGTCTCGTGAGCGCCTTCATCGGGATCAAGCTCGTCTACCTGCTCTTCGCGTGGGCCGCCGGCACGCCGATCGTGGTCCGCCTGGCCCTGATCGTCTCTCAGGTGCTGCCGCTCGGAGGGCGGTAGGCCGATGAGCGCGCCCGAGCCTTCGATCACCGCCATGACCGCGGGACCATCCCCCCCCGGGCCTCGCCGCGAGCGGGCGGTCCTCGACACCCGTCCGCCGATCCGGCCCCGCACCCACCTGAGAGCGACCGTGGTGCTCGTGGTGGTCGGGATCCTGGTCCTCGGGGTGCTCTACCCGATCGTCGTCACCGGGATCGCCGAGGTCCTCAACCCCTCGGGAGCGAACGGCTCTCTCGTCCGTCAGAACGGGACGCTCGTCGGCTCCTCGCTCGTCGGGCAGAGCGTGAACCTGACCTACCTGTTCTGGGGTCGGGTCTCGCTGACCGACTACAACACGACCCAAGGGGTCGCGCAACCGTACGGCCCTACGGACCCGGCGTTGGCCGCGTGGCTCAACGAGACCGAGCAGTACCTGCGCACCGACTGGAACCTCACGCTCAACCAGAGCCTCCCGCTCGACCTCCTCGCTCCGTCCTACTCCGGGACCGATCCGTACCTCGTCCCGGCCGGCGTGCTCATCCAGGTGCCGAGGGTCGGCCACGCGATCGCAAACATCACGCGCGTATCGTTCGACCGGACGGTGGGCGTCTTGACCCGGCTGATCCATCAGAACACCCAGATGCCTCTGTTCGGGACGGTCGGGGAGCAGGTGGTCAACGTGGTCACCCTCGACCTCGCTCTCATCAACTACGCCGGCATCCGGGTCTGATCCGAATGTACCGCAGCCTCCTCGTTCCCGTGAAGTCGCCGGCGGAGGTCGAACCGCTGATACGGTTCGCGGCCTCCCTCTTGGACGCCGACGGCGAGATCCGGATGCTCCACGTCATCCCGACCACGACGATGCCGGCGGTCACGCGCGAGTGGCGCGCGAGCGTGAACCTGGTCGTACCTGCCCACGAGGTCGCGGCGGTCCTCGACGTCAAGGTCGAGCCCGAGGTCAAGGCGAGCGTCGACGTTCCGGGGGAGATCCTCGAGAGCGCGGAGGCGCACCAGGCCGACGGGATCGTGATGGGCCTCGGCGGCGATCGACGGAGCCGCAACCCGTTCGTGGGGCACACGGCGAGCGGGATCCTCCACCACGCAGCCGCGGACGTCCTCATCCTCAACCGTCTCGCCCTCGCCGGAACGAAGGTCCCGAGGATCCTGGTCCCGACCCTCCGTGGGCCGACCCCGCCGAGGATACTGCAGCTGGCCGAGGAGCTCTCCCTGCGGCGCGGAGGGATTCCGGTCGTCACGATCGACCTGAGCTCCCGCGCGGGCGACGGCGCCGGGGAAGAGGACCGGACCGCGCGCGGGATCCCCACGGTCCATCGGCACCCGATCGTGAGCGCCTCGCTGCTCTCGCGCCGACGGCACCACGCGCAGCTCATCCTTCAAAGCGCGGCCCGGGAGCGCTACGGCCTCCTGCTCGTCGGCGAGGAGCACGCCCCGACGGAGGGACCTCCGATGCTCACCCGCCCGTTCCTCGAGGAGCTGTTCCGCGAGGCACCCTGCCCGGTTGTCGCCGTCCGGAGCTGACCTCGGCCCCCGGGACCATGGCCGAGCTCTGGTTCATCGGCCTCGGGCTGGGGGACGAGAGGGACCTCAGCCGCCGCGCGATCGACCTCTTGCGCGGATGCGACCGGATCTTCGCGGAAGAGTACACGGCGCCGTGGAGCCCGGGTGCCTTCGATCGCCTGTCCGAAGAGATCGGTCGTCCGATCGAGCGGCTGGGCCGCGCTCAGGTCGAGTCCGAGACGCCGGTGCTTCACGCGCTCGAGCACGGCCAGCGCGTCGCGTTCCTCGCCGTCGGGGACCCCTTCGCGGCGACGACCCACGTAGCACTTCGGCTCGCAGCCCAGAAGGCGGGCTACGCTACGGGCTACCTTCCGAACGCGAGCATCCTCACCGTCGCGGCCGGCCTGCTCGGGCTGATGCCGTACCGGTTCGGAAGAACGGTATCGATCCCGTTCCCGTCTCCCGGATTCTCCCCGAGGTCGTTCCTGGACGCGATCCGGGCGAACCGCGCGGGCGACCTGCACACGCTCGTCCTCCTCGACCTGCGACCGGACGAGGGGCGGTTCCTGACCGCCGGCGAGGCGATCGCCATCGTGCGCGCACGGGATCCCGCGGGGGACGTCCTTCCCCCCGGAACCCGCGTGGCCGTCGTCGCGCGTGCGGGGACCCCGCAGGCCCGCGCTTGGTACGGCCCGATGGAGGGGCTCGTCACCCAGGACTTCGGCCCCCCGATGCACGCCCTCGTGATCCCCGCGCCCCGCCTCCACTTCGAGGAGGAGGCCGCGCTCGCCCAGCTAGGTCCGCCGTAGCGGCGCCTCGGACTGGGACGGCGCGGCCCGGTTCCCCCAGTCCGATACCCCGGCCGCGTGGAAGAGTCGGTCCAGCGCGCCGTGGTAGTCGGCCGGAGCGACGCGCAAGAGCTCGGTGGCCGCAGGAGCGAGCGATTGCCCGAACTCCTTCTCGGAGTCGGAGAACTGCCAGGCGTGCGAGCCCGCGCGGCCCAGCGCGAGGAGGAGCGCGTAGGCGAGCCCCCGCTCCTTCCCCTCGTGAGGGAGGCTCTGGACCGCGACGCGCTCCGCCCCCACGGGTCCGTGCGTGCGATAGGCGCGAGCGACCTGGTCCACGTAGGCCGCCTCCCGGTTCAGTCGCGCGTAGTGGGGAAGGGCCTCGAGCAGCTCCCGGTCCTCCGTCCTCTTCTGAGCGCGCTTGAGGAGCTCGGCGACGCGACCCGGGGTGTGCCGGGTCTCGTCGAGGTAGCGCTTCGCCTCGTTCGGATCGGTCACGATCGACCGAACGATCTCCTCCGAGTGATGCGTCCACAGCCTCTCGAGCGCCTTGCTCGCGGTCGGTTCGTCGATCTCGAAGAGACCCTCCTCGCCTCCGAGCGCCGCCTCGAGGGCCCGTCGCTCGACGACCGTCGGGTGCAGGGCCCCGAGGAACCTTTCTCGGTCCGCGCCGTAGCAGACCCCGCCCGCGACGTAGGTCGGTCGGCGGGTCGCCTCGAGGCGGGAGCGGATCTCCTCGAGGTAGACCGACAGGACCTTCGCGTCGGAGTATCGGCCGAGCGAGTAGGCCCGGCGGGCCCCCTTGGACAGCTCCGGCAGGCTGTGGTGAACGCACTCTTCGCCGCCGTAGCAGGTCGTGTTCAGATGCACCGCGACCGGGAACTCCCCGTCCGGATCGGGAACCGCAAGGTCCTCGGTGAGCGAGCTCAACAGCTGGCGTTCCCCCTTCGCGCACTTGCGGCAGACCGCGAACGCGTGGCCGGCACCCGGCCAGCTCACCTCGAGGTACGGCCGGGGCTCCTTCGCCAGGAGGTGGGAGCACTCGTAGTACCGGTGGCTGCCGTCCTCCTGCAAGTGGTACGGAAGACCCGAGAGCTTCGCCGACAGGAATTCCGGCGGCGGGGTCGGGTCCGGTCCGGTGCACCAGAGATGGGATGGGGTCGCATAGAAGTGGAACCCCTTGCGCGCCCAATCGAGGTACCCCAGGAGCAGGCGGCTCGGATCCTCGAAGTTCTGGACGGCGACCTCCGCTTCGGGGGTCGCCTTCCCGAGCGGAGCGAAGGCCACGTCCCCGGTCGCGAGCGACAGCGACACCAACGGGGGCATCTCGGGCTCGAGCTGGAACCGGAGGAGTCCCGCGTACGCCCGAACGATGGGGTCGCCCCACCGGCTCATCCGACGCAGACGTCCTTCCTCGTCGCGTGCCTCCCGGACGTCTTCGAGATCGCGGCGCAGTCGGTCGAAGCGCTCGGTCGGGCATTCGGGGGTCAGCTTCGGCAGGAGCGGCTCGACGCTCTCCCGGAGCTTGCGGGCCCGCTCGGTGAGGTCGCGCTCGCGCACGCTCGAAGCGTGCCGCATCCGCATCGGCACCGAAACGTTCCTACCCGGGGCGCGTACTTATCGGCGACCGGTCGGCCCGACACAATGCGGCGAAGCGTCGGAACAGCTCGACGCCGTGTTCGGTGTGCTCGACCTCCGGGTGGAACTGGATCCCCCAGATCGGGCGTGTCGGGTGGGCCATCGCTTCGACTCTGCATCCCGGCGAGTGCGCGAGAGTGTACCAGCCCTCCGGCACCTCGACGACCTGGTCGTTGTGGCTCGCCCACGCGCGAAAGGGAGAGGGGATCTGTGAGAACAGCGGATGATCCGGTCGGTCGACGATCACCTCGACCCGTCCGAACTCAGGAGCTCCGCGGGCCACGCGGCCCCCGAAGTGTCGTGCGAGGAACTGGTGGCCCACGCAGATCCCGAGGACGGGGACCCGG
Organism: Thermoplasmata archaeon; assembly: GCA_021823085.1. Classification (GTDB taxonomy): domain Archaea; phylum Thermoplasmatota; class Thermoplasmata; order Lutacidiplasmatales; family UBA184; genus Lutacidiplasma. The sequence continues at coordinate 4,577 of JAKAPG010000045.1, forward strand.
GCATCGTCGATCCACTCGGCGACCCGGCCGAGCGGGGTGTCCGTCCCTTCCAGGCTCAGCGCCCCGCCCGAGAGCACGACCCCGTCGGCCCGCATCTCCTCGAGCCCGACGGTGTTGGGAACGATTTCGCTGTCGATGCCGAGGTCCCGCAGGACCCGCCACTCGCGGTGGGTCCACTGGCCACCGTTGTCCACGACGGGGATCCTCATCGCGACTGCCCTTCCGGGGTCGGGGGGGGCTCCTCGGCGGCCCGAGTGGTGGAGCGACGCACCTCGTCAACGGAGACCTTCAGGTCGGCGAGGTCCTGACGCATCCGGAGCATTTCGACCTCGAACGGGGAGAAGTCCCGGGAGCTGAGCCAGCGCTGAGAAATGTACAGGCCGATGAAGATCGCGCCGATCAGCGCAAGCAGCGTGGTGAACGCGAGCGCGAAGACGAAGGCGATCGGGTTTCCCACCACCGACCCGATCGGGAGGGTGAACAGGCTGGTCACCTCGGCGATCTCGACGACGAAGAGGATCGCGACGACGACGATCCAGAAGACGAGGAACGGTCGTGAGACCTTCATGGCGGCGGGACCTTCCCGACGTTGCCGAGATAGTCGAGCGGGATGCTCAGGGGCAGGAGCCCAGAGCCGATCGCGATCGGACCGCCGGGCGTGCTGATGCCGGGGGAGAGCGCGGACACGGTCAGGCTCCCGGAAGCGTACTGGACCGAAACCACGCCGTAGTACAGCACGATCGACCCATCCCTCTGCTGGTAATGGACGGTCACGTTCAAGGCGATGCTGGGTCGAGCCGTGGAGAGGACGACCCCGAGGGTATCGGACGCGTTCGTCCATTGATTCCACGTGAGGGTGGAGAGTGGCGCGGAGGGCGAGTAGGACGTGTTCATGCCGACCGTCACCTCGGCGTATCGTACCGATCCCCCCGCGCGGACCATGAACGTGGTGTTGTTCGAGCCGGGGGCGTGGTCCACGAGCAGGTAGGCCTGCGTGAGCAGCGTTCCGCCGGCGCCGCCGCCCGTGATCAGCACGGGGGTCAGGACGATGAGCGCGGCCAGGAGGGCCGCGGCTCCCACGAGCGGGATCGGGAACCGGGTCACCCGGTCCGAACGGGGGGCCGGGTGATTCATGGGGCTCCTTGTCTCCAGCCGCGGTAGAGCCGGTGCGGGATCCCGAACTGATCGAGGATCTTGCCGGCCAGGTAGTTCGTCGCTTGCTCCACCCGTTCGAACCCGAGATAGTACGGGGGCGCCGCATCGAGGACGACCACCCCGAGCGCGCTCAACCGCGCGAGGTGCTCGAGCTGGACGGTCGACAGCGGGGTCTCCCGCGGTACGATGACGAGCTTGCGCCGCTCCTTGAGATGGACATGGGCGGCGCGCGTCACCAGCGTGTCCGCCAGACCGAGGGCGATCTTGGCAACGGTGTTGGACGAGCAGGGGACGACGACCATTCCTCGGGTCGGCCCCGAACCGCTCGCGATCGCCGCTCCCAAGTCGCCCTCCCGCTGGAGGGCCACCGTGAACGGCCGCAGGTCCTCGACCGACAGGTGCACCTCCTCCTTGAGTACTTCCTCTCCTGCGTGCGTCACCACGAGCACGACCGGGACCCCGGCCGCGTGTAGCGCCCGAAGTGCAGCCACCGCGATGGGCGCTCCGCTCGCGCCCGTGAACCCGATCACGAGAGGGGCTTCCTCGGGCATCGATGGCCGAACCCGGCTCCGGCCTTATAGCGCCTCGCGCTTCGGCCCCTCGTTCCTCCGAGGGACATGACGGCCGAATCTGCTGCGATCATCGGTGCCGGGAACACGAAGTTCGGAGCGCTCCCCGAGGGGCCCCGCGCTCTGGTCGGGCTCGCGGTCCGGGAGGCGATCGCGAGCGTGGATCGCGGGCTCGACCGATCGGTGATCGGGGAGGGCTTCCTCGCAACGCTGGGGTTCGGAGGATGGCAGATCGGCAACGCGTCCGCGGTCCTCGCGGAGCAAGCGGGCCTCGTCGGTGTCCCGGTGACCCGGGTCGAGAACGCGTGCGCCTCGGGCGGCTTCGCCCTCCGGTCGGCGGTGCGTTCCGTGGAGGAAGGGACGTCCGACGTCGTCCTCGTCGTCGGGGTGGAGAAGATGACCGACTCGCCGAGCGCCCGTCGCCGCTACTGGCTCGGGGTCTCGGGGGACACCGAGTGGGAACGATCGGCGGGTCTCACCTTCGCGGGGGTCTACGGGCTGATCGCGTCGCGCTATTGCGCGGACCATCCCCGGGCGCGCGAGGCCCTGAGCGCGGTGGCCATCAAGAACCACGCGAACGGGGCCCTGAACCCGAAGGCGCATTTCCGCAAGGCGATCCGAACCGAAGACCTCGCCCACGCCCCCACCATCGCCGATCCGCTCCGCCTGTACGATTGCTGCCCGGTATCCGATGGCGCGGCCGCGTTGCTGATCGCGCGCGGCGATATCGCGCACCGGTTCACGGACACCCCCGTTCGGATCCGGGGGATGGGCGCTGCCTCCGACACTCTCGCCGTCCAGGACCGCCCGGTTCTCACCGAGTTCGGGGCCACCCGGCGGAGTGCGCGGTCCGCGTTCGACGCGGCCGGATGGACCGCCCAGCGCATTCAGCTCCTCGAGGTGCACGACTGCTTCACGATCGCCGAGCTCCTCGCTCTGGAGGATCTCGGCTTCGCTCCGGCCGGGGGCGCGGTCCCTCTCACGCTCTCGGGCGACACCGCCCGGACCGGCCGCCTTCCGGTGAACCCGGACGGGGGCCTGAAGTCCAAGGGCCATCCGATCGGGGCCACCGGGGTGAGCCAGGCGTACGAGATCTTCCACCAGTTGCGAGACTCGGCGGGACCGCGTCAGGTCCCGGGCGCCGAGCGGGCGCTCTCCCATAACGTCGGCGGATCGGGAGCGAGCGCGACCGTCACTCTCTTCGAGCGGGGGTGAGCTCACGCCGTCGATCGCCTCCCACCGTCCCCGCTGGACCTCGTCCGGTCGCCGGGGGTTCGGACCGGACGAGGACGGGTTCACGGCGGCGGCGACCGCGCTGGAGCGCGTGTTTCCGTCCGACGGCATCGAACGGCCGGTGGGCGAGCTACGACTCGTCGGTCCGCTCCCACCGGTCGCGGACTGGGGATTGTCCGCGCTGCTGGACGGAAACCCGACGGTATCTCGGTTCGCGTCGATCGAGCAAGCGATCCCCGTGCCCCGCGAGTTGGACTCCCGGCCCGACGTCCTCGTCGTCGGTTTCCGGGTCTGCCCCGATCCTCTCGGCCCGATCGCCGTGGCGGTCCGGGGGGGACCCGGGAACGCGGGGGCGGACCTCGTCGATGGGCTCGAGGACGTCCTCGCAGCGAAAGGCCCGGACGTCGCGTTGCTCGAGCTCGATTCGGGCGGGCGCGATCGGCTGGACTCTCAGCGCGTCGACTCGGTCTCCGAGGGAGCGTACATCCCCCACGCACGCTACGAGGAGAGCGTGCCGAGCCGTTGGCGGTTCTTGGCCCAGAGATGCTCGGCCTGCGCGGCCGTGACGTTCCCGATGCGAGCCGTCTGCCGCGGCTGCGGCCGGTCGGAACGCCTCACGACGATCGCCCTTCCGCGCGAGGGCGGCACGATCGTGGCCCTCACCGAGATCGGGAGGGGCGGGCAGCCCACCGAGTTCGACCGGTACGTGGACGCGGTCGGCCCGTATCGCGTCGGGCTGATCGACCTCGCGTACGGTGTGCGCGCGACGTTGATGGTCTCGGACGACCCCGGGCGGAAGCTGCGGATCGGCGGAACGGTCCGGACGGTCCTTCGCCGTCTCTACCCGATGGAAGGCGAGTGGAGGTACGGGCGGAAGATCGTGCCGATGGACCCCTAGGGAGGCGGGCTACCCGAACCCCGGGATGCCGCTCCGGGAGGCGTCCTCGGCCGACTTCTTGGAGTACGGCTCCGTGACGAGACCCATGTGCGTGGCCAGCGATTGGAACGTCTGGACCAGCTGGGCCACGGAGCGTGCGAGCTCCTTCTGCTCGGATCGAAGCTCGTCCAGTTCCCGGTGCAGCGCGCGAAGCTCGACCTCCCATCGGGCGGTCTCTGTGGGTCCCTCGGTCATGGGTTCATCCTGGGAGACGAGCCCGCGCGCTTAGATTACCGCTTACCCGGCACGGCGCTATCGGGTCGAGCCCGGACCGAACGGGCTCTCGGAACGCCCCTTCTCCTCGAAGGCGGTCCAGTCCCGGCGTTCCGCTGAGTAGTCGACCCGCTGGAGCTCGACCACGAACCGCTTCAACTGGTCCTTCGGCTCCGGACGGACGGAGAACCGGTAGACGTAGATTCCGAATCCCATGAAGTCGCAGATCCGTCGAAGAACCTCGGCGAGATCCTCCCGCGGGACGAGGACCTCGATCGTGTTCTCTCCCAGGAGCTGGGAGAACTCGTCGACATCGAACGGACGCTCGAGCCGGATTAGCGGGGCTGCGGTGGGTGGGGCGGCGGGAGCCACGGTCGGCGACCTCGGGGCTTCGGCGAAGCTCGTAGGGAGCGTGCGAGGCGAAGCGGGGGCGCGGGAGGGAGTCGGAGGTTCGGCCCCGAATCCGGGGTCCTTGGGGGGATACCTATCGAGAACGGGAGATGGGTCGCGCCCCACGAACTTCCGTTTCGCGGGCGGACCGCCGGTCGCCTTCGCTCGGGTGTGGGATCGTGGTCGGGGGGTTCGCGGACCCGACTTCGTTGCCGTCGATCGCCGCTTCGTCGCTATGGTGCAGCGACATGGATGCACCCTGCCAGATAGCGGTGGCGATTTGCGCGCTTCGAGCCGTCCCGTAGGAGGTCCCGGGTACCTTGTAGCGAATCGAACCATGCCAAGCCCCGTCATGGCGGTCGGGTTTTGTAGCGCCACCGACGACAACGGGATTATGTAGGACGCGGTTCGTGGCAAGCCCGAAGCTGTCGGTTCGCCGACGGCCGAAAAGAGAGAGTGAAGAGAAAATGCCGGCACGCGTGATGAAGGAGTTCCAGGCACCCCGCGGTCTGCCCCGGAAGACGGCGTCCGTCTGCCCGGAGTGCATCAAGGTGATTCCCGCTGTCGTCCGCGAGAAGGACGGACGGGTCATCATGGAGAAGACCTGCCGAACGCACGGATACTTCTGGGACATCATCTCGAACGACGTGGACTTCTACCTCCGGATGGAGGTCTACGCCCACGACGGGGTCGGCTACGAGAACCCCTACTACGACAAGTTCCGCGGGTGCCCGACGACCTGCGGAATGTGCTCGCACCACAAGTCCCACACGGGGCTCGCCCTGATGGACCTGACCAATCGCTGCAACCTGAAGTGCCCGGTCTGCTTCGCCAACGCGAACGCGGCAGGGTACGTCTACGAGCCTACCCGCGAGCAGATCCA
>JAKAPG010000046.1 GCA_021823085.1 Thermoplasmata archaeon
GGAACGCACGGGCCATGACCGGCCGAAGATTCCGGGGGTAAATGTAGTTAGTGCCAATCCTACGACAGAGTTAGGACCATATATCGTGGACCTCCGTCAGAGCGCCGGGCGTTTTGTCGAAAGTGGGACCAGACCAATTGTCCCCTTGAATCAGTAGACTCGCCGACTTCGCCCCTCCACGTGGTGAAAGTCCCAGAGCCGGAGAACCGGCTCGACTCGATTCCTGGCTCCCACCAAGTCAACGTCCTAAGAAATGTACTCTGACGACGAAAGGTAGATCTCGATCGCAGAGCCCCCGACGATCTCGACCCGGGTCTGAGACTCCTTCGCAAGCAGGGCGCCGAACGAGGCGATGCGGTCCTCGCGTTTGGGCGCGGATTCGATTACCCTGTCAAACTCGATCGCTTCCATACTTCGAGCTTGGCTTCGACCCAAGCTGAACAAGGAACTCATCCTTCTCGGCTCGAACTCGGGCTTGCCTGAGCGCCAAGCGTTCCCGGAGAAAGTCACGAAGTAGCTCGTTCGTCAGCACCCAGCCCTCGGCGGAGTGGCCGGCGAGACCCTCCGGACCCTCCAGACTCTTCAGAATTCGAGTGACCTGGATGGGTTCGGCTCCGATCGCCCGGGCGACCCGATACGCGGACTGGGCACGAGGCGTCGAGGCCAGATGTTCCAGTACTCGCGCACGAGTTTCGCTCCCGAAAAGCGGATCCATGGTCGATACACTCTGCGTCAGGCATTATACGTTTTGTATATCATCATGGGTGAGGGGGTTGTGGGCAAGACGAGGCCCAGGAGAGCCATGGACGGGTACGGGATTCGCCCCCGCAACACCTTGTGCGAAGGCTGGATCGTCTCCCAGATGGGCCGTCCGCCTACGACAAGTCGCACCTCCGAGAGCTCTGGCGGGCCTTCCGGGGGAGCTGGCCCAGTCACTAGTTCCGCTGGGTTCGACGGGGCCCGGGCCGCTGGGGAGCTCCGGAGCCGTGAGGCGGGGGACCGGCTGAGGGCTGTATGAAAGACAAGGCGCAACGCCCCCGATGGGATCTCGCCCGGGCGGTCGTGGCAGGGGATCCCCCACCCGCCCCCATCCGTGCTGGACCTTCGAGGAAGGCGAGCCTCGCTCCGTCTTAGATGCTCGGCGCAGGAATCCCCCCGCGTCCCCCCCCGAGGGCCCGACGCGGAGAGGAAGAGGGCGGGGCGACCCTTGTCGGAGCTCGCGGCTGCTGCCGTCCTGACCGAGGTTGACCTCAGGTGGCGATCGCGTCGGACAACGCCCCGCCCACCGGCCCGACGTGCGACCGGAGGGCGCGGGAGGCCAGCAGGAGGGCGAGCAGGACGAACACGACCGCCCAGGCGAGCAGGCCCAGCAGGTAGATTCCTACCGAGTAGGTGTACCCGTTCGTCCCGAAGAGGCTCATCCGCATGACGTTCACGGCGAGCGATATCGGATTGAACCCGACCAGGTACTGGAGCCAGGTCGGCATGATGTTCACGGGGTACATCGCGTTGGACGTGAGCAGGATGGGGAGCTGAAGGATGGTCACCACGCCGAAGTAGCTCTCGATCCGCTGGACGGCGAAGCCGAACGAAAGGAACAGGGAGGTGAAGGCGACGGACAGGATCAGCGCGGCACCCAGGAACTGCGCCGCGTCCAGCGCGGTCACGTTGGCCCCCACCTGGAGTCCGGCCACCCCCGGGACGTAGGCGAGGAGCAAGGCGAACCCGACCACCAGGAACGCGGGTATCAACGTCAGCATCCCTCGGAAGATCAGGGACGACAGGAAGACGGAGCGACGGGAGATCGGGGTCGAGAGGATGCGCTGGAGGATCCCCAGTTGCTTGTCGAAGATGATGCCCGTTCCGGAGAACATGGCCGCGGTCACGCTCGCGAAGGCCACCATGCCCACGGCGAAGTATGAGAAGTAGGTCGGGGCGCCGGACAGCGCGGATGCGAGGACCCCAGCCGGCGTTCCCGGAGGGAGGAGCTTGCCCAGGTCGAACGCTTGACCGAACAGGATGAGATACAGGATCGGGCTCAGCAGGCCGGAAATCACCCACGTTGGGGCGCGGATCCAGCGAATGTACTCCCGGCGGATGAGGGAGAAGGCCGGAAGCATCATGCCGGTGCTCCCTCTGGCCCGTTCCCGGCCCCGTGCCCGGGGTTGCCGTTCGGCGCCTCCCCCTCTTCCCGGTACGCGTGGCCGGTCAGGTGGAGGAAGACCTCGTCGAGCGTCGGCTTGATGACCGTAACGCCGAGGATCTCGATGCCGGCCTGGGCCGCCGTCATGACCACCTTGGGTACGAGGGACTCCCCCCGCGAGCACTTGACGCGGAGCGAATCTCCCTGGCGGGAGATCGCGGTCACTCCGGGCAGGGGCGAGATCAGGGCGGTCGGGTCGGCCGAGCCCGCCGCCACGGAGAGAACAAGGGTGTCCCCCCCGACGCTATCCTTGAGCTGCTTGGGCGTGCCGAGCGCGATGATCTTCCCGTGGTCGATGACGGCGATGCGATCGCACAGTTGGTCGGCCTCGTCCAAGTAGTGGGTGGTCATGAACACCGTGAGCCCCTGCGAGTCGCGAAGGTAACGGATGTACCGCCAGAATCCCGCGCGTCCTTGGGGGTCCAGCCCCAGGGTGGGCTCGTCCAGGAAGAGGAGCTTCGGTTTGTGCACCATCCCGACCGCCAGTTCGAGCCGCCGGCGCATACCGCCGGAGTACGTCTTCACGAACCGGTCCGCCGAGGTCGCGAGATCCATCTGCGCGAGCAGATCGTTGACATGGCCCCCGATCTGGCCGCTGGTGAGCCCGTAGAGCCCCGCCTCGATGAGCATGTTCTCCCGGCCGGTAAGCTCCTCATCGGCCGTGGACTTCTGGAACACGAGACCGATCTTCCGTCGGACGTCGTTCGGGTGGGCCAGGACATCGATCCCTTCGATCCGGGCCCTACCCGAAGTGGGGTCGAGCAGGGTGGTCAGGATGGAGATCGTCGTGGTCTTCCCGGCGCCGTTCGGGCCGAGGAACCCGAAGATCTCCCCACGCCAGACCTGGAAGCCCACCCCATCGACCGCCACGGTCCCCTTGCCTCCGGCTTTCGGAGGGGGGTATATCATCCGGAGGTCCTGCGCATCGATGACGATCTGGTCCGCGACACCCCCGTGCGGAGCGGCCAAACCGCGTGGTTCAAGCGCGGGTTCGGGGGGTGACGAGGAAGGAGCGCTCATGGAGGCGCCGCCTCTATTCCATGAGGGGTTAAGCTTTGTCTAGCACCGGCGGGCCGGAGACCAGGGGACGCCACCGCCTGCCCGAGAGGCGAGTCGAACACTCTGAACTGAAGAAGCCCCACTCGCGGCACGAGCGTGCCCTCTCTCCCCCCAGGGTGGGCGGGGCCATGATGACCGTACCGAGGGAGACCCGGTCACACGCCGGCTAGCCTCTCCCATAGGTGGCTCGGCTATGGGGGCCCGACGCGGCCGTTGGCCCCGAGTCGGCCCTCCGGTAGAACCCAGGATAGGAGGGACCTCGCGGGCGGTCCGTCATGAGCGCCGGCGGCGGGAGGCGGGGGTGGGTCGAACGATAGGGTCTTCCGGGAGAGTTTGCCGGCCTCGGCGACCCGGTCGAGGACGGTGTCGATAGCCCCGACTCTAGGCGCCCGGCGGTCCGACCGAGCGTTCGAAGAAGAGGGCCTTCGCCACCGGGTGGGGCCAGTAGGAGGCAATCGGCCGGAACCCGAGTTCCTGATAGAACTCGATCGCGGCGCGCATCGACGGAAGGGTGTCGGCCCTGAGGGCGGCGTATCCGAGCTGCTGGGCCCGATCGATGAGCGCTCGGACGAACGGCCGGCCGAACTCCTTCCCACGGTAGTCCTCTCGCACGTAGATTCGCTTGATCTCTCCCAACCTGGGCTCAAGTTCCCGAAGCGCTCCACATGCGACCACGTCGCTCCCCTCCCGCCAGAGGAGGACCTCGCCTCGGGGTGGTCCGTAAGCGCCCGGCAGCTCGGCTGTGAGCTGGTCTATGAGGGAGAGGCCGGACCGAACCCTCGCCTGCAGCTCGGGACTGTGGTCCGAGTGGTCTGCCAGCCAGTCTCGGTACTCCTGGAACAACCCCCGGATCGTGCTCAGGTCCTTGGGCCAGTCCGCCCCGCGAACCTGAGCCGTTGTCGACGCCTCATGCCCTCGCGATTCCTGTGTGCTCACGGTCGGCCCTATGGCGGACGCCCCCCTCGGCTTAGGCATTTCACTCCGGGTGCGTTGATGCTGTACTTGCTGGAGGGAGTCCCAAGGCGCGGGTGACCGATGGCGCGGGGGTGTCCGCCGGTTCGAACCTTCGGTTCCGAGCGACGCACCGTCTCAGGTCGTTGCGTCGCGGACCTTGCCGGAAGCTTTGGACGGCCTCCACGACGCCATAACCCAGGTAGGGCCAGTCCTTCGTCCTTGCGGATTTCAGCACGTCCTTGTCGCCCGACCCGCCCGTGGGAGCACGTCGAGCCCGGAGGCACTCGGCTTTCTGGTCAAGCCGACGGCGCGCCGAAGGCGAGGCGGCCCTTCCGTCTCAACGTGTCGGGCACCACTTCGGCGAAGTTGAGCCCTCGATTCCGGCGGGCTCGACAGACCGACAACAGTCGCTCCGGGATCCGTGCCCAGTTCCACGACCGGCGGCCGCCCCAAATATTCCGCCGGAAAGCCGAGTGCCTACACTCGCGCACTGCTTTGCCCCTGCCCGGCCGGTCTCGCCCGACGCGAGCTCGCGGCCGGTCCCCACCGACATTGAGAATTTACGTCTGCGTGAGTCATTGCCTTCCCGTGCCATGACTTGGTCGTGCGTGGAGTCGACATCCCGGAGTTGCATTGCTATCGGTGCGGGAATACGTGGACGCCGCGCGGCCCCTTCGTGAGAACCTGCCCGAGATGCAAGTCAAAATACTGGGACGAGCCGAAGCTCCGTGTTCCGGGTTGGGGCGGGGGAGACGGAATCCCAGAGATCCTGGAGCCGTATCGTGTACAGATCGAGAAGATCGCCCGCCGCCATCATGTGCGAGAGATCCGGGTCTTCGGGTCCGTGGCTCGTCGACAGGCCTCGGACAAGAGCGATGTGGACTTGCTCGTCGAGTTCTACCGCTCCCAGCCCTCGAAGTTTGCTCTCCGTTCCCTCGACCCCGCCGCCGAACTCGAGCATCTCCTCGGACGTCGTGTGGACGTAGCGACCGAGTCCAGCCTTCATTGGTGGGTTCAGCCTCCGGTCGTCGCAGAAGCGGTACCCCTATGACGGACCCCGAGCGCCGGGATCGGCTTCGGGTCTCGGCGATGATCGAGGCCGCCGAAGAGGCAAGGCGGGACGCGTCCGGGGGCAGCGAGAGTTTCGTGCAGGCGGACATAGTTCAGAAGGCGGTGCTCATTGACCTGATCCACCTTACCGAATCGGCCGACAGGACTTCGACTTCCCTGAAGAAGCTCAATCCGCGAGTTCCGTGGGAACGATTGAACCGACTGCGGAATCACGGTCCGGTCCATGAATACATCGAAGTCGACCTCGATGATCTCTGGGCGTTCGTACGCGTCGAATTGCCCCGACTTCGCAGGCGGCTCGAACGTATCGTCTATCCGCTCCGGTCCGAGAGACAATCTGGGGTCGGGTCGTCACTCAGGTGCGAAGCCTCCCCGTGCCCTGCGTCTCGATCTGGGCGGCTCCTGGAAGCACCTCGCACCGTGTCGCGGGGCAAGTCTCATGTCGACCGAGTGCTGTGAAGTGTGTAGTCCATGTCGACTCACACTGTGGCGTTGGACGCCGAAGCCTTCGCGGCGCTAAAGGCACAAAAACGCGCCGGTGAGTCGTTCAGCATGGTCATCAAGCGTCTGACCAAGCCATGGAGGCCCATCAGTGAGGCCGCGGGCGGCTGGTCGGACCTGACCCCGGAGGAACAGCAGGAGATGGACGACATCTATCGTCGTGTCGCGACCGCCGACCGGCGACGAGATGACACGATACGGGCTCTGTGGGGATAGACGGTGCTCTGCGTGGACACTACGTTCTGTGTCGAACTCTCCAAGGGGGAACCGGCGGCGATCACGCGCGCCAAAAAGCTCGACGCCCAGCGGGAGCGTTTGGCCGTCCCAGCCCCTTTCCTGACCGGGTTCCTCATCGGTGGCTTCGCGAAGGGCGGGCACCGACTGAAGTCGGCCTTGGATCTGAACTCCCGGACGGAGGTCCTGCCCGTCAATGGGGCCATCGCCCTAGAGGCGGCCCGGTTGGCGGGTCAGGCCATTCAGGACGGCCGCCCGATCGGGACTTTGGACCTTCTCATCGCGGCCACCGCCCGAGTCCACCACGTTCCGATCATCATGCGCGACCGTGACTTTTCTGCCGTCCCGGGCCTGACGATCGAGACCTACTGACCGGCGGAGCCGAGGGCCGGGCCGATGGAATCGGTCTCCGAGAAATCACCGGGGGGGGCTCACTCGATTCCTCCATCCGCGGGCTCCCCATGAACCGGGCCCGCAGGCTGAGAACACGATCCATCGCCCCGGTCGCCGCCCGCGTTCTTCGGAACGTCCAGGCCGGATGGGGAGAACTTGCTGGGGCCAAGTTCGGTCGACGCAGGCACCGTCAAGCGCGCTCTTCGGCGGTCGCGGGGTTACGTGTAATGCGGGTTGTGCCCATCGAGTTGCGGCGCGAAGCAGTCGCTCGACGGCCGTTGCGACCCTCGGGTTGCGCGCTGCTTACGTCCCACCGGCGGGCGCCCCCTATGCTGGCAGTTGCGGGGAAGGGGGTGGCTGAGTGCCGGAGCGCCGCTACCTCGTCCGGCGGTCCCCCACCGCTTTGAGTGGGTTAGAATAATGCGACAAGACGGGTACTCTCCCGCTCATGGGTGCGCGTATGCCGAGACTCCGGCTTCGCATCCTGTGGCGGATTTGCGTCACGGTGGCGCTGTCGACTCTGTTCTCATTGTCGCCCGCTGGGACCATTCTCCACCGCGCCGCTCGCCCGTCACCCCCGGCTGTTTACGCGAGCCCGACCGACGGATTCGGACAACTCCTGCTTCATCCTGTTCGATCCGCGCATCAAGCGGTGTGCGGTTCCCCGAACCAGAACTTCGAGAGCTGTCCACCGTATGCCCTGACGGCGGTGGGCGGGGGCGTTTCAAACCTGAGTTGGACGAATGTCACCGCTTCGGTGTCGCCCGTCCCGTTCGACCTGTCCACCGCGTCGCTCGCGTTTGACCCGGCTACTGGCACGTTCGTTGCCGTGAGCCCCGACTACCCGGCGAACGGCTCTGCCGGAGTAGAAGACACTTGGATACTGGCGGACGGTGGGTGGCAGCTCGCATCTCCCTTGTCGTCTCCAGAAGCCCTCAGCGACGTGGAGATCGTCGGTGACCCGGCGTTGGGTGGGGTCCTGCTCTTTGGTGGGGACGACTACTATCTGGGGGCCGGATTCTTGAACGAAACCTGGCTCTACCGCAACTCTACATGGGAGAACGTGAGTGGATGGAGCGCGGCTGCGCCGTCAGCCCGCGACTTGGAGGCGATGGCCTACGACCCGGCGGCTCACGGGGTGCTCCTCTTCGGAGGAGTGGCTTGGACCACGTTGGCGTACCTGCACGACACGTGGATGTTCTCCTCGACCGGATGGAGCGAGGTCGCACCCTCGTCCAACGAGTCGCCGCCGGGCTTATGGAGCCCGGGGCTGGGTTCGGACCCATCCTCCGATTCAATGGTCCTTTACGGTGGTTGGGAGCCAGGGGCTGCGAGCAACGAAACATGGACGTTCCAGAACGGGTCCTGGACGAACGAGACCGGACGGACAGGTCAGGGTCCCCCTGCACTGTCCTCTGCCACGCTGGTTCCGTTCAATTCGATGAACGGCACGGTCCTCTATGGGGGCGCGACCTCAGCGGGTGGAGCGAGTAATGCCACGTGGATCTACTCGCACGGAAGCTGGACGAACGAGACGTCGGCAGTGGACGTGAATGGGCCGTCCCCGGGGGTGCCCTCTCTCGATCAGAGCACGCTCTTTGCCTACGATCCCGCCAGTGAGATCGCCTTACTGGACGCCGCACAGTACGGGCTGTGGATGCTCGGCCCCCCGATCGCCGTGCTGCCCAATGCGGCCCACTACGAGGTGGACGTCGGCGTGCAGCTCAAGATCGGCGCGACCGTCCTTGGCGTCGCGAAGACCTACGCGCGGAACTATTCCGGGCTCCCTTTCGGCTGCACGACGGCCAATGTGACGGAACTGAACTGCACCCCCACCACGCCCGGTGACTACCGGGTCTACCTGAACGCCTCGGCCCCGGGCTTCGGGCAGGGATCCGCCATCGTGTGGGTCAACGTCTCGGCGGACCCCACGATCCGAAGCTTCGCCGGAGCACCGAGCACGATCACCCTGGGGAACGCGACACGGTTCAACGTGACGCTCAGCGGGGGGCTCCCGCCCTTCCGGTACGCCTATGCCCCGCTTCCCCCCGGGTGCGTCAGCGTCTCCTCCGCGACCCTCGACTGCCGCCCGACACTGGCGGGGACGTACCCGATCAACGTCAGCGTCACCGATGCGGACGGCCTGCAAGCAAGGGCGGCCACGATCCTGGTCGTAAACCCTCGCCCGACCCTGATCTCCTTCCTTGTCTCCCGACCGGTGCTCGAGGTGGGAGACCCCCTCCAACTCAACACGACTCTTCGCGGGGGGACCCCTCCGTTCGCCTTCTCCTACACCGGGCTGCCGCCGGGTTGTGCCTCCGCGAACTTGCCTCAGATCTCCTGCACACCATCGGGTCCGGGCGCCTTTACGCCCGTTGTCACCGCGACCGACGCCTTTGGGTGGACCGTGAGCTCGACGGCCTCCGTCTCGGTGTATCCACACCTCAACATCAGCGCGAGCCGCATCGCGCCCGCTACCACCGATGTGGGGCGACCGGTCGCGATCGACGGCGTGGCCTCCGGAGGTTGGGGCCAGGTCACGTTCTCCGTCACCGGGTTCCCGGGCACGTGTCCGCTCAATGGGGGCCAGCTTGCCACGTGCTACCCGGCCACGACGGGGGTCTTTGAAGTGGTCGTGACCGCGAGCGACTCGCTGGGCGACCTGAGCTCCATCCGCGTGTACCTTACAGTGAATCCGGATCCTTCCTTCGCGGCGATCACATACATCAACCGGACCACGGTCGGTGCTACGGTGAGGTACTCGGCGGCGCTGGCGGGGGGGACACCGCCCTACACCATCGTATGGTCCTTCGGCACGGGCAGCAGCGCTACCGGACAGAATGCAAGCTACGCATTCCCTTCCTCGGGGAACTTTTCCGTTCGCGTGACGGCGACGGACGCCGCCGGGTTCGAACTCTCCCAGGTCCTCCCGGTCCAGGTCACCAATGCTTCGCCTGCCCCGGTCAACCCCTCGGGCACCTCGGGGTTCGCGGTGCCACCCTGGGCATGGGTGGCGATCGCGGCGGTGGCGGCGAGCGGGATCGCGGTCGGATGGATCGCTCGAACGCAAAGGCGGACCCGACCACCACAAGGTTCGGACGGAACGAACGAACCCGGGGCCGATCCTACGAGCGCGCCGGGAGAGGAGGATGAACGAGAAGGGCCGAGCGACGGCGCGCAACGGACGGATCGTGCCTCCACGCTCAGCGCCACGAACCCATCACCGTAGTCACGGCATCGGACCCTCCTCGCTGAAGCGCCACCTCCAGGCACGACGGCGGTCTGCCTTCTTCGTGGCGGAGGAAGTCGGCAGGGGACCGGGTGGACGACCGTTCCCCGTGGGTGATCGGCTCAGGCTGAGACGAAGGTTGCCGCCGCCGCCGCCTTACCGGAACTTGGACAGCGGAGGCGATTTCTCGAGGTAAATCGTGTAGCACTAATGGAGCCGATTTCAGCGCCCTGTCCGCTTCCTACCCCGGGATGAATCGCTGAAGATCGAGCGCCTTGTACACCCGG
>JAKAPG010000047.1 GCA_021823085.1 Thermoplasmata archaeon
CGCCAAAAGCTCAGGGACCCCCACACCGGTCTTCGCCGAAGCGGGTACGATCCCCACGTTCCGGGTGAAGTCGCTCACCCGGTCGTAGCGTTCGGAGGAGAACTCCATCGCGGCGAGCTCTTCGGCCACACCGTACAAGCGCAGATCGAGCGCATGGAGGAACTCGGTGCTCGCGCTCGCCAGCTGCGCAGCGAGCCGGACTCCGCCCGAGGGCTTTCGCCAACCCGGCAATAGATCTATCTTCGTCAGGGCAACGGCGAACGGCGTCTTCTCATGGCGAAGGATCTGAAGCGATTCGCGCGTCTGCGGCATGAGGCCTTCGCGAACGTCCACGACGACGATCGCGATGTCCGCGAGCGCGCCGCCGCGCCGGCGCATCGTCTCGAACGAGCGGTGCCCGGGCGTGTCGATGAACAGGAGGCCGGGCACCTGCAGCTGATCGGTCTTCAGGATCCCCTCGCAAACGGTCCGTATCGTGGCGCCGGGAACCTCGATAGCTCCGATGTGCTGGGTGATCCCTCCCGCCTCTTTGGCGGCGCGTACGGTACCGGCGATCCGGTCGAGCAACGTGGTCTTGCCGTGGTCCACGTGACCGAGCAGGCTGATGATCGGTTCTCGAAGGCCGGGCACGGTATCCCGAGAGTACGCCCGCCTTTTCGGGTTGACGGACCGTGCCGTCCGGTGATCCGGGTGCCGCGGGCGCGATCCGCCCGCGAGCTAGAGAGGGTCCGCGAGGGCCGCGCGATACCGCTCGGCCGCCGTCTCCGGGCGCACGGGGTTGACGGGAACGCCGCTCGCGATCTCGAACGCGTCGGGGGTCGTGAGGCGTGGGACGAGGTCGATCGTGTAGTGGAAGGCCGAATCCTGGGCGGTCCGGCGTCCGAGAAAGCTTGCGGCCACGTTGTAGGAGGCGTCGGGGAACATCCGGAGCAGGGCGCGCTCGAGTCGAGGGAGGATTACCGCGAGCGAGGCGAGTTCGGGATCCGTCGCTTGCGAGAGCGATCGCGCGTGACGGTGCGGGATCAACCGCAGCTGGTACGGTACGTGCGAAGCCTCCGGTGCGATGACGCTCAGGCGCTCGTCCTCCAGGACGAGGCGGGTCCGCTCCCGCCGTTCGTCCTCCACCACACGCTCCACAGCGCACGGAACGCCCCACTCGTGGGCTCGCTCCCTCATCGCGCGTCCCCATCGCGCGAGCGTCGGGGTCTCCTCGGCCGTCGCGAGGAGCTGGCCGTGAGGGTGCGTGAGGCTGCCGCCGGACTCCATGCCCCAATTCTCCGCCAGCACGATCGATCGCAGCTGGGGATCTCGCTCAAAGGTCCGAACGCGGTCTCGATAGACCTCGAGCACTTCGAGGTTCGCCTTCACCCCGAGGAACGGCAAGCCCGGAGTGTGCGAGGGCGATTGGATCACGACTTCGTGGATCCCGACCGCGGGCCACGGCCGAGCAGTGTCGGGAGGACGGACGGGGTTCCGGCCGGGGTCGAAGGTCGGGAACTTGTTCGGAATTACCCGGACCCGCCAGCCCGGCCCGTTCGCAGACCCTCCGGGCGAACGACGTGCAAGAACTTCGGCCGGGGTCGCGGACTCGTGTCCGACGCAGAACGGGCACGCCTCGGTCCCCGGCAGACCGAGGGGTTGGGGATAATCGACCGGGCGGGCGAGCCGACCTTCTGAGATCACCACGGGCTCTCGGGTGATCGGGTCGAACCGCCAGTCGGACACGACGGCCGCACGCGTGCGGTTCGCTTAATCCTACCGAAAGGAGGCCGGCTCGAACTCCTCGAGGAGGGATTGCTTCGCCCCGGGGGAGCTGACGCGTTCGGCTCGGACCGTGAGGGTTCGCACCGGGCGATTGCGCCCGTAGCCCTCCGCTCGCAGGAGCTCCCGGAGGAGTCGGAGGGATTGCTCGACGAGCGTCTCCGCTCCCCCCGTCGCTCCGGTCAGGCTT
Source organism: Thermoplasmata archaeon (assembly GCA_021823085.1). Lineage (GTDB taxonomy): Archaea > Thermoplasmatota > Thermoplasmata > Lutacidiplasmatales > UBA184 > Lutacidiplasma. The sequence continues at coordinate 1,952 of JAKAPG010000047.1, forward strand.
CGGCTTCGCTGCACCCGCCGAAAGTCCCCCCATCGCACGGCGACGCCCACCCCCCGGTAGACGAGGCCCTCCTGTTGCAGAGCACCTGCCAGCCGATGTGCGAGCTCTACGGTTTCGGCCTCGATCCGCGCGGGATCGGCGAGATCCGCATCGAACGTTCGGTCGACGGATCGAGAACGCAGCCCCGTGGCCAACTCTGGCTCCGGCGGCGGGTGCCCGCGAGCGATCGCGACGAGGCTCGTACCCCAACTCCCAAGCAGCCTCCGTATCTCCGCCGGTGGCCGGGACGCAAGTTCGCCGACCCGCTCAATGCCGACTCCGCGCAGAATCTCTCCGGTCTTGGGACCGACTCCGGGAATGACCCGTACCGAGAGGGGGGCAAGAAACTCCGCGAGGCGACCCGTTTCGACCCCGACGACTCCGCCCGGCTTCGCCCGATCGCTCGCGATCTTCGCCACGAGCCGATTCTGCGCGACTCCCCAGGACGACGGAAGCGAGAGCGATCGGGAGAGGGCCCGCTGAGCCTCCCGTGCGACCTGGGTGCATTCCGCGAGGTCCGAGCAGGAGACCGAGACCCAGGCCTCATCGATACTTTGAGGGAAGGCGGACCCGAACCTTGCGATGAGCCAATCGCGCACTTCGCGGGAGGCGTTATCATAGAGCTCGAAGTCGGGAGCGAGCCACTCCGCCTGCGGGCATCGTCGGGCGGCCTGCCCCACCGGCTGGGCCGATCGGACCCCGAATGCCCGGGCCTCGTAGCTGGCCGATAGGACGACCGCGCGGGTCGGAACGCGAGGAACCGGACGACGACCGACGATCACCGGTAGGCCCCTCAGCTGCGGGTGGCGACGAAGCTCGCAGTTGACATAGAACGCATCCATGTCGACGTAGAGAATCCAGGAGGGACCGCCCGACATCCGACCGTAGAGAGACGGGTCAGGAATGACGGTTTTGTGGGGCTCCGTGGAGGATCTTCGGGAGCCCCCTGCCCGTAGGAGGACGGCCGGACGTACTCCCCGCCTCATCGGGGTGGGAGCTCCGGAACGATCATGCCCGCAGAAGGCAATGTCCTCTCTCGTGCACCCGGGCGCGCTCCCGTCCCGACGCTTGTGCGAAGGCGAGACACTCCGGCCCCTCCGAGTCGGCGCAACGGTGGAAGTTCGCGCGAGCCGGGCATCTGCCCGGCCGTGAACGAGGGTTTGCCGGTCGAACAACCGCACCCGAAACACGTTTGGGGGAGTCCCTGGGAGGGCCATGGACCCGCGTCGCGCGGGTGTCGACGTTGGAAGCGCTGAGGTCAACCGATCACTCGTGGCGGGGAAGATATCGCGACGGGGGCACTTCTCTCACCTCAGCGACTCGCCATCGATTTCCGCCCAGGCTCGTTGACGATACCCCTTTATCGACCTGCTCGACCCTTCGCCTCCTCCTTCTCGGAGGACGAAGGTCTCGCTTCCCGAGGTCGCCCGCTACGCTGCGCCCGAGGCGACCGAGTCCCGGGCGCTCGGGCGATCGGAATCCACCGCCCTCACGTTGGTATACGTGCGGAGGACGGCGACCGTCACTTCGGCTCCTCCCAACCTTCGGGGCCGGTCATCGTGGCGACATAGTTGTCCACGAGAGTGTGGAACGTCTTTGCCCTACGCTCCTCCCATTCGGCCTTCGTGATCAATCCCTTCTGGAGCAAGATCGTCGCGATCGTGGAGGTCGTCGCCAGGTTGAGGAACTCCTCGATGACCCATCGCTGCTCCTCTTCGCTCGGTGCCCGGCGGCGATTCGCCTTCCACAACCGATAGAGCTTCGCGCGCGCTTCGTGGATCGACTCAGTATCGGCAAGCGGTCGGAAGCCGACGACGGGATCCTCGAGCATGCATGCGCGACGGACGCTAGGTTCTTACAAGTTTCGGGAAACCGACCGTGACCTTGGGAACCCTCACCGCGCCCGTCGGATGGACCGTTCCCGTCGAACGCCGATCGCACCTCCCCTGCGCCGAAACACTCCCCCATGGCCCAGGATTCGTGGCTCGCCTCGTCCTCCAAAGGACTGGCGGGGCCCCGGGACGCGGGGGCGGACCTCTTCTCGGGGTCCGGGGATGAGCCGGCCTCGTGCGAGATGGCCCGCGGCACCCTGGGGCGCCCTCCGGTCCGTGAGTTCCTCAGGACCCGGGGGCCCGCGTGGGCGGGCCGAGGAGGTGTCAGGTTAGCTCAGGCGCCCGAAGTCCACCGCGTTCGCGTCCACGACCAGCCCGTGGGGTCCGATCGAGTAGGGCTGGGCCGTGCGCACGTGCGCGGTCCGCCGCATCTTCATCACGCGCGCCGAGAGGCCGGCCCGGTGTCCGTCGGGAGTCTGCGAGTAGCCGAGGAGGATCACGCCATCCGCGACGTACTCGGAGAGTCCGTCGCGCGTGACCTCGGGGTGCTGCGGGTCCGCTTCCGCAATCAGGACCGTGGTGGCCCCCGAGCCGCGGCAGGCGGCAGCGAGCGCGAAGAGCGTGTCACGCCGCGCGACTTCACCATCGCAGAGCATCTCCAGCAGGGAGACCGAATCGACGACGATTCGCCGCGCCTTCAGCTTCGCGAGCTCGGCTCCGAGCTCTCCCTGGATCCGCCTGAGGCTCTGGTGGGTCTCGCGGGGATCGAGACGCAGGATCTGGAGGCGACCGTCGTCCATCGCATCGTCGAAGGGCCAACCGAACTGGCGCGCCGTCTCGAGCAGCATGTCGACTTCCTCCTCGAGGGACAGATAGACGCCGCGCTCCCCATGCGCGAGGCCGGCGGCCAGGAACGAGAGGCCGAAGCACGTCTTGCCCGTCCCGGGCAATCCCGTGACGAGCACCACGTGCCCGGTGGGGATCCCGCCGCCCAGCATCGTGTCGAGCCCTCCGACCCCCGTGAGGACCCGGGGCCGGGGGGCGTTAGATACGTTCATGCTGCGTGGTCACCAGCCCGGTGAGGGCGTGGATCCGGATCACGAACCGGCCCTGATACTCCTCGGCCACGTGAGAGAGGACCGGCAGGAACTTGTCGATGACGAGCGAGCGCTGCCGACGAGAGCGGTTCGAGTTCGTCGTCCAGGAGAAGGAGAGGACGCCGTCCACCGAATCGATCATCGCCTGTTCGGCGGCCGGGCTCGCGACGCCGCGAGGGAGGAGGAGGTAGACGATGCCCCCCCACTCCTTCGCACGACGGCGCAGGCCCTTGAGGAAGGTGAGGAGATCGCCCGGGTCGAGGCCCGGGCGCACGACGAGGTCCCCGAGGGAGTCGACGATGGTCACGCGTGTCGATCCGTCCCGGTCGAGCGCGTCGGCCAGGGATCGCAGCGGATGATCCTCTCCGCGGTTCGCGTCCCGGGCGAGCCCGGAGAGCGGGCTGGGCACCTCGGACCAGGACGCAGGGACGCTCGTCGCCCGGAAGTAGCTCGCGGAGAGGTCTGCGAAGGTGAGGTGGCGTTCGACGACCTGCGGGTACAGGGCATCGAAGGCGGCCCGTATCTCGTCGAGGACCTGCTCCCGCGTCCGTGTGAAGCTGACGTACAGTATCCCGGAGGGGAAGGCGAAGGGTCCGCGGGCCCCGCCGAGGTGGAAGGCGTGCGCGGAGGCGTTCTCGGTATGAAGCATCAGCTGCACCGCGCTCGTCAGGGCGAACTCCGACTGTCCCGCTCCGGCATCCCCGATGAGCAGAACGACGGACCCCGCGGGAATCCCGCCCATGAAGTAGTCGAAGTCCGGTACGCCGGTCGGCACCCGGACGAGCTCCTCGGCACTCCCGGGGGTCGACGGGACTCCCGGCCCGCGCGCCGCGGTCAGAGTCTCCAGCGACATCCTCCCGGAACCCCGGTGATTCAGCGGGGCGGCGGGTATTAGAATACTCCCGTGCACTCGCGCCTATCCTGCGCCGGACTTGAGGAACTCTCGCAGCAGGACCGTCGCGTACGCTCCCTTCGGCAACGCGAACGTAAAGCGAACGGAGTCCGCGGGTGCCCCCTCCGGGGCGATCCCAATCGGTGGAAGCGCCACGACCACCGGACGATAGGCTCCGCGGCTCGCAAGTTCCGGGAAGGCCGGTAGGGCAAAGTCGCTGGGACGGATGTCCTCCTCGGCGAGCACCTCTTGCAACAATTCACCGGCCGGGCCTTCCGGCAGCGGGGAACCGTATCCCACGAGCGGGCCCGCGACGACGGCCCTCGCGCGCTCGACCAAGTCCGAGCACTCGGCCATGTTGTCCGGAGCCACGGGGATCGCGTCCGTTCCGCGGATGGTGCCGTCCCGGCTGAGGCGAAGGATCCGGTCCCCCACGATCGGACGCGTGAGGGGAAGCCCCCGCCTCCACCGCAGGGAGATCCATCGGTTGAACAGGAGCGACTGGTAGGCGTGAACGAACAGCATCCTCAACTCTCGCGCGAGGCCGTTGAGCGCTCGTCCGGGAGGTTGGCCCCGCTCGAGCCGTTCGAGGATCGCTCGTTCGAACCGATACTCGCGCGGGAACTCCCGGAGGGCCCGGGAAACATCGTGATCCGCGGCGTACTGCCGGCGCGCGGCGACGCCCGGGCCATCTTCCCCGACGGGGACGGCGGTCAGATAGATGTCCACGGCACCCGCCGCGTCGCCCCGGACGAGGGCGCGGCCGACCTCGTGCGTGACCGGGCGGACCTCTCCGAATCGTTGGGGCCCGAAGAAATTGGGAAACCCGCCGGCCCTGCGAAGCTCGTCGCGGATGACGTGGAATCGGACCGCCGATTCCTCGGCCGGACCCTCGAGGCGCCGGACCCGGATGTCGAACGCGTTCCCGAAGTGATGACCGAGCCGGACGCCTTCCGTGGCCCGGTAGGCGTCCAGGACCGTGACCTCCGAGAGTCCGAGCTCCCGATCCGGCGGCGCGCCCCGGTAGGAGAACAACCGCTCCGAGACGGCGCGTCGATCCTTCGTTCCGGCCCACTCGAGCGAACGCCGGGGCAGGCCGAGCCGACGGGCGATCGCCTCCGCGAGCTCGTGCTGCTCCCAGTTCCGGCTCTCGATGCGAAGGACGGTGAACGGACCGTCGGTCACGGGCATCGGATACGCCGACACTTCTCGGACCCGAAAGTCCTCCGCATCGGACTTGACCGCGCCGGCAACGCCGGGCGTGCGCGTGATGTAAAATCCCATTCCGAGCGCGCGATCCCGCTCGGGAGGTTGAAGTTCGGGAACGGTCATCTCCCTGAGGGCATTCCCGAGAGACGCTCCCACGAACTTAGGGTCTCGCGTTCTCCGCGGTCCGATCTCCGCGATCGAACGGTCTCACGGGTCCGGGAGGCACGGGCCGAACGGTCACCGGCCTTCGGAGATGCGTGAGACGCTGACGGATCGTGAAGATCGGGAAGGGAATTGGGGTGAGCATCAGCAGGCCCACCGCGACGACGATGGCGGCCAGTATGTAGGTGGGCCGGAATCCGAACGATGCGAACAGGTAGCCCCCCAGCACCGTCCCGAAGAGGCTCCCGATGCCGGCGACGGCATTGTACAGACCGAGGGCGCGACCCCGAGCCGCCCGTCCGACCAGCCGAATGAGGAAGAGCGTGCTCGCGGTGCTGACGAACGCCCAGCTGACTCCCATCAACGCGTTCAACAGAGTCATCCAGCCGGTGAGCCCGACGCTGCCGTACCCCAGGATCACGAAGGCCGGCGACCAGACGAAGAGGAGGATCAGCAGGGTCCGCCCCCCGAGCGACGCCATGAAGATTGACTTCGGCGAGTGGGTCTCGACGGCGACGCCGGAGTGGAAGAACAGTGCGGTCGAGGCCCCGGCGGCGCCGAGGTAGACGATGAAGATGCTCGCGTCGGAAAGCTTGGTCACCTCGAGCAGGTAGACCGGAAACGGCCCGTAGAAGATGTCGAAGCCCACGCTCATCACGGCGAGGGCAGCGAGGAAGAGCCACTCCTTTCTCGGGAGGCGATCGACGGGTCCCCTCGCCAGATCGACGATGTTGAGCACGCGCGAGCGGACGTGCCGAAGGCGCTCGATGACGCCCCGGTTCAGGTTGATCAGCTCGGCGACGCTCGAACGCGCGAGCCGACGGGCCGGCTCCTCGATCCACGCGAACGCGATGATCGCGGCGAGGATGGCGAGGGCCCCCGACAGAATCAGGAGGGCCGTCATCGTCTCGATCGGGCTCTGGTGAAGCCCGAGGACGAACAGCCACACGAAGCCGATGGCGAGCCCGATCGTCGTACCGAGGCCCGAGATCAGACCGAACAGACCGATGTCCATCGGCCACCAGCGCTTCTGTCGTGTCTCGAGCAGGAGCATCGTCCCGATCGGTGCGCTGGCCGCGCTGGCGAGGCCCTCGACCACGTTCAGCCAGAAGAATGTGACGAGGTTCTGGGCGAGCGCGATCAGCACGATGCTGACGCCGGTCGCGAGGAAGGAGCCGACCAGGAAGTACTTCCGGTGTGCGATCTGATCGGAAAGGTTCCCCCAGAGGATGGTGAACGGCACCTGGCTCATCGCGCTCGCCGCGATGATGATTGTGACCGCGAACGCGGAAGCGCCGAAATGCTGCAGTGCGAGCAACGGGATCAACGGGGTCGCGATGCCGTCCGATATCGCGAGCGGGAGGTAGGCGAAGAACCACAGATCGTTGGTCGAAGGTCGGAGCTCGACCTTCTGCTTGATGTCGACGCTCACCGTGGCGACGCCTCCGAGCGAGGTCGTCTATCGGTAGGGTCGAGGGATAAATGCTCAGTTCGTGCGGCAGTCTCCGAGCCTCCGGGTTCGCCACCCTACGGTGCGGGGGGGACGTCGAGGGTCTGCAACAGTTCACGATACTCGCCGGCATCGATCCACTCGACCTTCAGATAATCTCGAAGGAACTCGTCGGACGCATCGAGCCGCCGGGCATCTTCGATGACGATCCGATATGCGTCGATCTCCGTCCATCGGCGGACGTAGCTGATTCCGGGCGGCCACAGGTCGGCGCCGTGGCGGCGCTGGCGAACGTGACAGAGTTCGTGGTAGATGTCCATGTAGAGCGTGAGCGCCGAGCTCTCCCGCAGGTGGGGCGCGCCGACTACGATGCAGTCCTTGTCGGCGGAGACAACCGGTTTCCAGCGCCGACGGAGGTCCTTCGGCACCTCGCGCGGCGCGACGTACATCCACATATCCTGGTCGACGAGCTCGATCTCGGTCTCGCGGAACAAGCGTTCGCGCTCACGAGGATCCGGCTCTACCTTGTTCGCGATCGGCAGCCGGTCCGCGCCCGGAAACGCTTCGAGGAGCGGATGGCGCCCGACGGGGATCGATCGTGCGATCTCAAACCCCTTCGGGGGTGGGATCTCCGTCGGAGCCACCGACTTCGTGCGGGGCATGATCCTGCGGCGATGCCCGGTCTACATTAATGTGGCGCTGGCGCGCCGTCGGCGCGCTCAATACTCCGAACGCCTACGGGACCTTTGTCTCGATGGCGAGCCAGGAGATCTCCTTCTCTCGAATTCCGGGACTGCGGGTGGGCCTAGCGAGCGCTCCGCACGCACGCACCGGCGTCACGGTGGTGCGCTTCGGCCGAGCGGCGCCCGTGGTCGTGGACGTCCTCGGAGGAGCGCCGGCGACGTACGACATCGCCTCCCTCCGCCTGGACGCCACCTTTGGCCGACGCTGGGCGATCTTCTTCACGGGCGGGAGCGTCTACGGCCTGGACGGAGCGCGAGGGGTTCGCACCCGCCTCATCGAGGAGGGGGAGGGTCAATCTCCGTTCGATCCCTCGTACCCCATCGTCCCGATCTCGGGCGCCGCGATCTTCGATCTGCCTCGGGACCGGACGCCGATCCCGGACTACGCTCCCATCGCCTACGAGGCCGCACGCCGCGCCTCTACCGCGCCTCTCGCGCACGGGCGGGTCGGTGCGGGCTCGGGCGCGACAATCGGGAAGTATCTCGGTCGTAATCGCTCGATGCCCGGAGGGATGGGCTCGGCCGCGGTCCGGACCTCGTTC
>JAKAPG010000048.1 GCA_021823085.1 Thermoplasmata archaeon
TTCCGATCTAGCGCGGGCGCAATGCGCCCGACTCACGGGATGATTTCGACCTTCGCGGCGGGGGCTTTGAAACCCGAAGTGCGATGCGATCCGTCGCAGTTCGGCTTGTGCTGACTGTGGCCGCAACGGCACAACGCCGCTACCACTTTTCCGTCTACGAAGACCAAGTTCGGACCGTTCTCGTTGGATTGGACCTCGACGTGGCTCATGGCACGGAAACGGGGCCGCCAAAGATAAAGGCGCGCTGGCGCGCGGGGAATCGGGCTGCTCGCGCGTTACGGTGCTACGACGAGGGGCTCTGGCGGGCGCTGGGAAGGATCTCGATGGGTGCCTTTCTCCTGAAGTTGGGCTTCCCAGAACGCGATCGCGCGGGCCGTTCGCGCGACTCACCCCGAAACCCAATTGTGTCAGCCATCGAATCCTTGACGGCGGACTGGGTTATGGGGTCCCCGTCGAATGTGCCGAACAACGAACGGCGTTTTCGTCGATGGGACGGTGCGCATTGCGGAGGCTCTGGACCGTGACCGGCCCTGTCGAGCTCGGTTCGGGGGTGCTCTTGGGGTTCTCGTTGGCAGCCCCCCCGGGACCCATGAACGCCCTGATCGCAGTTCGGGCTACACGCTCGTACGGTGCGGGTCTCGTGACGGCCGGCGGAGCCCTCACGGCCGATGCGATTCTCGGCCTTGTCGTCTTCACGCTGGGATCGCTCGTCGATCTCTCCCGATTCGTCGCCTATGTGTACTCCCTCGGCGGCGTCGTGATGGTGCTGGTGGCCATCCTCCTGCTACGAGACCGCCCGGCGGACCCGGAGGCCCGGATCCCGGCTCTCACCACGTACTCTCAGGCGCTCGCGTTCGCGCTGCGCAACCCATTCCAGATCGTTTGGTGGCTTACCGCCGGCATTGCCTTCGCGTACGTGGGCGGCGCATGGCTGTTCGCCGGGCTCTTTGGAGCAATTGGGATCTGGATTGTGACGTTTCCCTGGCTCGTCCACCGCGGTTCCCTGCGATTTCCGTCCGTTCGTGGATGGATCAAGGTCGCGTCGGCGGCCGTTATGCTCGGCTTCGCGGCGTACCTCGCGGTGCAGGCCGCCCTGGTGTTCCGAGCTGGGTAGGGCCGACCGACATTATCTATCCGCGATGCTCCCACCCGGTGGACCGTACCGGTCCGCCGTCGCGTGGATCACATGAACCGTCAACGCACGTTCCACGTCGGCCTCGTCCAGATGTCTGCGGGACCCGATCCGGACCGGAACCTCGAGCGCGCGGTCGCGCATGTCCGTCGCGCCCGAGAGCTCGGGGCCGACGTCGTCGCGTTGCCAGAACTGTTTCGATCCCAGTATTTTGCGCAGCGCGAGGATCACGCGATGTTCGACCTCGCCGAGCCGATCCCGGGACCGACCGTGGATCAAATGGCCTCGCTCGCGCGCGAGCTCCGGATCGCGCTCCTCGTCCCGCTGTTCGAGCGACGCGCGCCGGGGATCTACCACAACACCGTGGCCGTGATCGAGCGGGACGGAGCGCTGGCCGGCACGTACCGAAAGATGCACATCCCGGACGATCCGCTGTACTTCGAGAAGTTCTACTTCGCGCCGGGGGATCTCGGCTTTCGCAGCTTCCCGCTTCACGCCGGTCGGGTGGGCGCACTCATCTGCTGGGATCAATGGTATCCCGAGGCCGCCCGGCTCACGGCGCTGACCGGAGCGGAGGTGCTGGTCTATCCCACCGCGATCGGCTGGCATCCCGGTGAGAAGGAGGAGTTCGGGGAGGCCCAGTTCGATGCTTGGAGAACGGTGCAGCGCGCGCACGCGATCGCAAACGGCGTCTACGTAGCGGTGCCGAACCGGGTCGGCCTCGAGCACGGCGATGTTCGCGGGGACCGAGTCGAAGGACCGGGGATCGAGTTCTGGGGAGGATCGTTCGTCGCCGATCCTCTCGGCCGAGTCATCGCCGAGGCTCGACGCGACCGGGAAGAGGTTCTCATCGCCGAGATCGATCCCGAGCTCGTCGAGGATACCCGGCAGCATTGGCCCTTCTTGCGCGATCGCCGTGTCGATGCGTACTCGGCCATCACCCGACGCTACATCGACCCTGCGAGCTCCTCCGGATGAACGGCCGTCCCGGCCGGGGCACGCCGGCGAGCCAGGGATTCCGTATGCCGGCCGAATGGGAGCCGCATGCCGCCACCTGGATCGCGTGGCCGCACGAGGCCCGCGACTGGCCGGGGAAGCTCCCCGCGATCCGACGGGTCTACGCGGATATCGTCCGGGTTCTTTCGGAGTCGGAGAGAGTGGAGATCGTTGTCCAAGACGCAGCCCAGGAGCGGGCAGTGGTCCGCGCTCTTCGCTCCCGCGGGGCGGACCTACCTCGCGTGCGCACGCACCGATGGTCGACGGATCGAAGCTGGGTCCGCGATTCCGGACCGACGTTCTTGCGCCGACCCCCGCGCGGGAACGCTCCGGGCGCGGTCGGGATCGTGCGATGGAAGTTCAACGCATGGGCGCGGTACGACAATTATCAACGGGACCGTCGTCTCCCCCCGCGCATCGCGCGTGCATTGGGATTCCCGATCTGGAAGGCGACGGCGGCCGGGCGGTGGGTCGTGCTGGAGGGCGGGGCGTTCGACGTCGATGGCCAGGGTCTGCTCATGACGACGGAAGAGTGCCTTCTCAGCGATGTGCAGGTGCGGAACCCCGGGCTGGGCCGGTCGGCGATCGAGCGGGTCTTCCGAGACTATCTGGGCGCGACGTCGGTGGTGTGGCTGAATCGGGGGATCGAGGGGGATGACACTCACGGCCACGTCGACGATGCCGCTCGATTTGTGGCGCCGGCGACCGTCCTCGCGGTCCTGCCGGACGATCCGGCGAGCGTGGATCGATCCGCGCTCGAAGAGAACCTCGAGCGACTGCGGGCGTTCCGGACCGCGGGGGGTCGCCGGCTGCGCATCCGCACGCTACCAGCCCCTCACCCTGTGACCTTTCGTGGCCAACACCTTCCGGCAAGCTACGCGAACTTCTACATCGCGAACCACGCCGTGCTCGTCCCGACCTTTCATGACCCCCACGACGCCGAAGCGCTCGGGGTTCTGGCCCGGGCCTTCCCGGATCGAGAGGTCGTCGGCATTCCCTCGCGGGATCTCGTCTGGGGACTAGGTACCCTCCATTGCCTCACGCAACCCCAGCCCTTACCCTGAGTCCGTGGGAATCCTGACCGTGCGAACGAGGCCGTCGTGCGCGGCCGGTGACCTCATAGGGGATTGCGGGTAGGTAGGGATGCCCTCTCCGTCGCCGGTTCGGGAGAGGGGCATGAGGGGAGTTGGCCTCGGGAGACGATCACACACCCGCCCCTACGCCTCGGTCCATCCCGGGGACGGTAGAACGCTTCCGGGCGTTCGGCCGGTCGATCACAGGGTCGCTGACGAACCTGCGCACCCTCTACCGATGGGCGATGATCGGGATCACGGTCGGGGTCATCTCCGGCTTCACCGCCATCGCATTCTTCATCGGCCTCCAAGAGGGGGGCAACCTCCTTCTGGGGACCGCCCTCGGGATCAATCTCCCCGTCAATGGGTTCGCGCCCCCGGCGACTCCCTTCGACTGGACGACCAACCCGTCGACCTTCTGGCTCTTGCCCGCGATGATGGCGGCGGGCGGATTGGGGGTCGGAGCGCTCATCACCTGGGTCGCTCCCGAGACCGAAGGCCACGGAACCGACCAGGCGATCCGGTCCTTCCACCACGGTCGAGGCGTCGTGCGGGCACGCGTGCCACCGGTCAAGTTCCTCGTTTCGATCCTGACGCTCGGGACCGGCGGCAGTGGAGGACGCGAGGGTCCTACGGCGCAGATCGGCTCCGGTATCGGGAGCATCGTCGGCGGTCCCCTCGGGCTCTCCACGAAGGAACGGCGGATCGCCATCATGGTCGGCGTGGGCGCCGGCATCGGGGCGATCTTCAAGGCTCCGTTCGGAGCCGCGCTGCTGGCGAGCGAGATCCTCTACATCTCGGACTTTGAGCCGGATGTCATCATGCCCGCGATCCTCGCGTCGGTGATCTCCTACTCGATCTTCGGCACCTACGATGGCTTTGGCCCGGAATTCGTGATGCCGGCCGGCCTTGGGTTCACGCCCGAGCAGCTCCCGATCTACGCGCTGCTCGGAGCGATCTGCGCCGGTTTTGGCGTGCTGTACGTGGTGTGGTTCTACGGAGCGCGGAGATGGTTCGCCAAGATGAAGGTCCGACGTTGGAGCCGACCCGCGTTCGGCGTCGCGATCGTCGGGGTCGTTTTCGCGGTCGCCTACTACGTCTTCCCGCAGGAGAACCACCTTCTCGCCGTCGGGTCGATCGGGATCGGCTATGGGATCGTGCAATGGCTAGTCTTCCAAACCAGTCTCACGCCGATCCTGTTGGCGATCATCGTCGCGCTGATCCTCGTCAAGATAGGGGCGACGTCGCTCACGATCGGGTCGGGAGGTAGCGCCGGCTTATTCGGATCCGGCATCGTCGCCGGATCGTTCATCGGGTTCGCCGTCGCGGGTCTGATGACCGTCGCCCTACCGGGTCTCGTGAGCGGCGCCGACTTCGCCGCCTTCGCGGTGATCGGCATGATGGCGTTCTTCGGGAGCGTATCGAAGGCGCCGATCGCCGTGATCCTGATGGTCGTAGAGATGACGGGCTCCGAGGCGCTCCTCGTCCCCGCGATGGTGGCAATCTTCATCGCGTACCTCCTCTCGGGACGCTACCATCTGTACGAGGAGCAGGTCGCCAACCGCCTCGCGTCGCCCAGCCATACGATGGAGTACTTCTCCGAGTTCCTTCGGCACGTGCCGGTCTCGAACGTGCTCGCCAAGGACGTCGGCACGGTGAGCCCCGAGACGAGCGTCGCCTCTGCGGCCGCGATGCTCCGGGACGCGCCGGTGCCCGTGCTCGCGGTGATGCACGGGGTCGACCTCGTTGGAGAGATACGGATGTCGGATGTGCTGGAGATTCCGCCGGCGAAGCAAAACGTGACCTCGGTAAAGGAGATCGTGCGACAGAACCCGGCCCCCGTCCACCCCGACATGAACGTCCTGGCCGCTCTCGGCGTGATGGATCAGGAGGAGACGGACGTCGTGCTGGTCTTCAGTCCGGGCAAGCCCCGCATGCTCAACGGCGTCCTGACCCGCGAGAGGATCACCCAGTTCCAGAGAGGCTCCGAGCCCCATCTGTAGCGCGACACCGGAACGCGCGAGGAGCCGAGAGGGCGCGTCGAGAGGCACCCCCCGTTTCTCGGATCTCCCGGGCCGTGGGACGCAGGGCAGCGGTCCTAGCCGCGCCCCCCGGGGGTTCGCCCGGAGGACGGACAGAGATCCCCTATTCGTTCAACCTAGCACCCGACTCCTCCCCTCGGAGACCTCCCAAGAACACGACGGCGAGCGTCGAGGCACCGATGATCGCCGCATAGATCATGAGGATCAGCGGGGGATAGACGGCGAAGAGGAGCCCGCCCACCCCGGGCGCGAAGAGGAGAGGAAGGTGGGTTGCCACGCTGAACGAGCCGAGGGCCGTCGCTCGATTCTGCCTCGCCACGTGACCCGCGATGAAGACCGAAGGCGCGGCAAGGTCGAGCCAGTCCACCGCACCCCACACGACGAAGAAGGTGCCCGCGAGCAAAAGATTGCGGACAAAGATCAGGGCCGTGACCACCGCGGTCTCGCCCGCGAAGCTCACGAAGATGGTGCGCATCGAACCCAGGCGATCGACGAGCCTTCCCGAAACCAGCGCGAGGACGCCGACCGTGGCCATCTCGATCGAGGCGAGGATGCCGAAGAACTGGACGCTCGAGTGCAGAAACGAGGTGAAGTAGATGGGCATGAAGGGCGTGACGAGCCCATTGCCGAAGCCGACCAACACATAGACGCCGACGAGCGCGAGCACCGGAGCGAGGAACGTCCACCGGCCGAACCAACTTCGCGCCGGTCGGCTCCCCGATCCGGCCTGCGGAAGAGGCTCCCGGCCAGGCTCAACGAGAAGCAGCGCGTACGTCGCGCTCGTGACCGTGACCAGGACTCCCGCGACCAGGAAGACGAAGGGCCAGCCCGCGACCTGGCTCAGTGCCGAACCGAGGAACGGCATGGGGACGGCGACGAACGAAGGTAGGACGTACGGGGAAGCCATCGCCCTTCCCCGTTGTTCCCGGTGGGCGGACTCGAAGAGCAGTGCACGAACCGCGCCGCCCCCCAGGTTTCCCCCGAACGAAGCCACCCCGAACATTCCGACCAGGATCGGGAACGTGGCCGGCGTGCCGGACGGAGCTAGGGCGAGGCCGAACAGCCCCACCGCGGTGATCGCCGCACCGGCCACCAGAACCCCCGTACGAGTGTACCGGTCGGCGAGAACTCCACCGATCGGCGCAGCGACGAGAACGGCGAGCGTCCCCAGGGCGATGACCAAGCCGATTAGAATCGGATCCAGTCCGTACGAGGCAAGGAATATCGCGAAGAGAGGCCACCAGAGCGCAGTCCCGGAAGTCAGGAAGATCCCGGCAAGCGTGACGGTACGCGCGTTCCCTCTCGGAACGAGAAATTCTAGGACGCTATCATACCGGGTCGGAGGCACTCTCACCTCGGTCCTTCGCGTGAGCCGCTAGCTTGGACTCGAGGTCCAACGGCTCGGGAGGCTTACTCCGCACCCCGGTCGATATCGAGGCGCATGACCTCGTCGTGCTCCCACTTCTGCGGCTTTCCGAGCACGGTTTGGGCCAGCGCCTCGGCCGCCCTCGCGCTCCGGGGTTGTGGCTCCGAACCGAGCATCGCTTGCATCCGCTGACTCCCCCGGCCGTAGGCGATCGCCCAACCGGAGAGGCAGCCCCCCGAGGGCTCGAAGCCAAACAAGCGCGGCGAACCGTCCATCGTGGTGGCGACCAGCAAGGAGATTCCCAACGGCCGCCTGCCCCGTTGCGATGTATTCTCCCAGAACCAAGTGACGATGCGATCGATGAGTTCGTCTACGGCCTTAGGCTCCGCCTCCCGAATCTTCCGAGCGGTCACGATGCCGTCGGCGGCTAGACCTGAGTGGCACATCACGAGCTGGCTATTGATCCGGTGCATCTTCGGGAGCCACTCGTGAATTGTGGAAGTCGCTAATCGCGAGACCAAGATCACACCCTTCGGGTAGACCACTCCTATTGCCGGGAACCCGCGCATCGCCGATTCTCGCGCGTATTCGAGCTGGTAGATGCGTCCGTCCGGAGAGAAGATGTTCTCCTTGTCGAACGCATGATCTTTCGGAGTCACCATAGAGGATGCATACGAGGCCAGAGCCGCCCGCACAAGCTCCGCCTTATTGTTGAACGGACCCGACTCGACCATGGACTCGAGGTACCGGTCGATTTCATCCGGAATAATCGTCCTGAGTTCTACCATGACGGAGCCATAGAAGGTCCCGTATAGATACGTTACTACTCCATTTTGGTGGGTCTGCCACCGGTTAAATACCCTCCCTCGGTCCATTTGTTGGAGGTGAGCGCAAGTGGTCACCACAGCTAACGGGCCAGAGCACGGAGCTTACGAAGACGTCGATTCGCTACTTCGCAGGTTGCACGTGGTACCTGCAGCAGAGCCCGCCAAGCTGGGACACCTCGCCGGCAAGAGCTCCCCTGGAATTGGGTGGACTTGAAACGGCGGACTAGGTGCTACGATGTGTGTGTCGGCCCAACCCTTTCCGCAGCCTATTGCGCAACCCCTTCCCCCCGGGTCTGCATTGACCCGGGGGCCGTTCCTTCCGCACGACTCACGTCTCGAAGAAGTGTTGCGTCGTCGCAAGCTGCTGAAGGTCGTCTGGCACCTAACGAATCGATGCAACTTCGGCTGCACGTACTGCTACGTCAAGGTGAACCGGTTCCACACCGACCTTTCGACCGATCAGATGCTCTTGATCGCCGATCAGATCAATGCCGCAGGAGCGGGTAGCGTCCAGCTGACAGGAGGAGAGGCGCTCCTACGACCGGACATCCTGACGATCTTGGACCGCCTCTACCGCACGATTGAGATATCGGTCAACACGAACGGCGCCCTCCTGACGCCGGACCTCATCGAGGCGTTCCGAAAGCGGAAGGTGTTCGTCTCCATCAGCCTGGACCATTACGACCACGAGGTCAACGTTCGGACTCGAAGAGGATCGTCCACTCCCGTGCTGATCGACAATCTGCGAAGCCTCGCGGAGGCAGGGATCGAGACCGGCGTCACGACCGTCGTGACCTGCCATAATCACCGCGACCTCGCCCACATCGCCGAGTTCCTTCGAGGACTCGGCGTTAGCACGTGGAAAGCGACCTTAGTTAACGAGCTTGGGGAGGCTGCGGAGCCGTCGGTCTATGGCGGATTGACCGTCTCCCCGGCGGATCAGGCCGAGGCACTGCGCACCATCTACGACGTTCAGCAATCCTACGCGTCCACCGACTTCAAGGTCAAAGTGGACTTGAGTGCGCACCCCGCGTACTACGAGCTCTTCGGCAACCAAGAGAGCCAGTCCACGTCATGCTTCTGCGGCTACGTCAAAGCCACGATCAAGCACGATGGGCGGCTTGTCCCTTGCGACTCAATCGAGTACCCGGGCGACTATCTCCAGTCGGGCATCCAGGCCCCATCGCTGCTGACCGATGGGACCCTTCGCGATCTCTTCCGCGATTCCCCCCTCTTCCACTACTGGTCGATGGCAACCGCCGGCGTGGTTCCGCTGGGATGCAACAACTGCGAATTCTTCCAACGGTGTCGCGGGTTTTGCCGGGGACGGAGCCTCGTCGCGGCGGGAAAGATCTCGGGCCTCTTCGGCCCGGCGCAGGCGCGCGATTGTGCTCGGACCCTCCGGCTCCATCCGGGCCCGAGTACCGTGCCCTCTCGGGGGGTGACAGTGTGTCCGGCTCCGCCGACAGCCACCTAGTCGAACGCTCGCCATCGTCGCCCTGCCGCGATTCCGAGCACCGGTTCTCCGAACCTCAGTCCGGGCAGGCACGGTGTTCGAAGAGCGTACCGGTGTACTTCCGGCGTTCTGTCGGTCGATTGGCACACATTACGCTCGGAATCGTTGACAAACCCGGCAGCTTGCGCGCCGTGCTCGCCGCGTTGCCCGAAGGAGGAGTCGATCTGCTTATGGTCAACGTATCGAACCAGACCGGCGAGAGGGTGGCCGAGGGCCACATCTTCGCGGAGATCGCGCCGCTTGTGGCTCCCGGCGAGCTGGAACAGTTGCTCGAGAAAATCCCTGAGGTCCATCACGTACGGATTCAGTGGGACGTCCAGGGTCGTTTGATCGATGACTCCTATCCTCTACGGTTGGCGGAACTGGATCGGGCGCTCCTCCTCTCCGCGAGGTCGTTCGCGGAGGCGTGCAACCGCATGCGCGATACCATGGGCCCGGGCGGAGCCGTGCTCCTCTATGAGTTCGGACGGCAGCTCGGCCGCGAATTCGCCCTCTACGCTCTCCGCGTCCTCGGTCGCGACTTTGTCCGTTCGAACCTTGCCTATTCTTCGCGCCTCTTGTCATCGATGGGCTGGGGTTGGGTCGAGCTACGCGACGTGGACTGGGTCGCGGGACGGGTGACGCTCCGAGTGCACGAGAGTTTCGAATGCTACCGGGCGGAACCCGGCATGGGTCCCAGGAGCCAGTTTGTTCGAGGTGTATTGGCCGGGGCCTACTCCGCCCTCGTTGAGGCTCCGATGTCCTGCGACGAGGTCGCCTGTCGGGCTCAAGGAAACTCCGAGTGCGAGTTCGTCCTCGAGCGCCTACCTCCAAAGTCCAC
>JAKAPG010000049.1 GCA_021823085.1 Thermoplasmata archaeon
AAAGGCTTGGGCCGGGCCGACGGCTGTCGAGGTCTGGACCGAGGGCCGGTACCGGCTGGCCACGTCGAGCACCCTTCGCGTCTTCGAGGTTGCGATCTCAGCCCGCGGCGCAAAGACGTGGGCAGCGTACCTCCGCCGCAACCGTATTTCCACCAGCCCAACGAAGCGGGTGGGCGCCCGCGTCAAACTGGTACGGAGTACGAGGCTCCACCGTGTCTGCGTCCGGGGCGAACCGGTACTTCCCAGAGAGACCGTTGAGCGGCTCATCGCAGACCACCCGGCGCTCTACGGCAATGCCGGGGACCTGCTGGTCCATGGACCCTGACGCGCGAGAGCGGGAAGTCCTCAGCTTCCTCGATCGGTGGCCCGGGTAAGTCCAGGGAGGCGTGGTCATCGGGGGGTACGCCATTTCGGCCTATGGTCCCCCGAGGTACTCGAACGACGTCGACCTGGTCGTACCGCGAGGCTCCCGCGCCGCTACGTCGGTCAGGGGCCAGGGCCTCAAGCTGGTGTCCAAGTCCGTACCCAACCCACAACACGCTTCGGATCTGGTCTCTCGGTTCGAGTCAGCCCTGATGACGTTGGACCTGCTCGAAGGTGTGGTCCGGGACCGAGAGACTCAGATTGATGTTCCCGAGCCCTGGATAACCAGGGACGCCCGCCGCACGCGTCTCGATCTCATTGCGGGGACAGGTCGGAACGAAGTTCCGATAGCGCGGCCGGAGGCGCTCTGGGTCCTGAAGCTGCAATCGGGTCGTGACCTCGACCTTTCCGATCTCTTTGCGATAGACAGCCTCTCCGTGGATTTGGAGGAAGTGCGAGAGCTCTTCTTGAGAGCGCAGACCGATTCGTTGACGAGAAAGCTTGCGCGTGTTTCATCGAAACTTATGCAGCGGAAACTGTATGGGGACTCTCTAAGCCGGAAAGGATTGGGAAGTCCACGTTCGCCGGTTAATCTCGAACGATGGCGTCGATTTGTGGTCAAGGTGAAGCGGGCAATTCCCTGAAGACGGTGCACGTGGGGACTCCCATAGGCGTTGACGGGGAGGGATCTCGTGCCCCGGGCCGACCCTAGGTCCTCTCCGCGGCGAGAAGGCCACAGGAACGCCGTCCGCCCGGTGTGTCCGTGACACCGCCCGGTCCGGTGGGCTTCCGGCCGAAAGGGGCCCCCGGACACCCGGGACGTAAGTGAGGCGTAGCCACATCTCCTTCGCCGATAGGAGCGCGACCGCCCGAGCGGGAGCGCAGGGGTGGATCGGCCCATCTCTTGGTAATCGCCGCCCCGGACGTACTCACGGCACTGGGCCACCCCAGGCCGGAGAGCGGGCGCTGAACGCAGGCAGGGGTCCGAGGAGCCGACGCGGCCTTCCTGACGGCAGAACGGTCGGGGTCGGCCGTTGCCTGACCTTAGGCCGACCGAACAATCAGGGTCCGGGACCGCGTTCGGGCCTCGAACAAGACGCTCGGGAAACCGTTCCTAACGGTTCGCCTCTCCCGGCCGGCCGTAACCTGGCCGGCGCACGCCCGTAAGGGTGGATTCCTACACTATTCCAAGCCTCGCGTTGAAGATGTTCAAGTAGGCCGCCGCGATGCATCGCCCCGAGACGATGCCGGGTGAACCCCCCACCGAGATCCACCGGCAGGCGAACAGAACGCGAAGCCCCCTGCGAGCACCGGCGTGGAGACCCGAGGTCCATCGGGGGAACGGGGTCGGGGTGGTTCTCTCGGGCGCGGCGGTGCTGGTCCTGATCGGCGCGCTCCTTACCCCCTGGTGGAGCTGCGCGTTCTCCTATCAAGGGGACCAGATCAGCCTCACGGTCTACCCGGGGCTCACGTTCGACCAGACCTGCATGGGCCAGAATTGCACCTGGAACCGGGGGACCGACACCTACTCTTCGGCCGGGCTGACCCAGACGGGATCGGTCATGCAGGGTTCGGAAAACGCGCTGGGTTTCGCCCTGTTCGCGGGCACAGCGTGCTTCTTCTCCGCCGTGATCACGTGGGCGGATCGAGCGCGTCTGGGCGCGGTGCGGACCACCATGGGGGCGGCCGCGGTGGCCGGCGCGCTCTCTCTTCTGACCCCGATACTGGTTTCGCAGGCCCTCCCGAACGCGTTCGCGGCAGATCTCTCGGGTCTCGGGGGTGTCCAGAACTCCGGTCCGCTCGGGGGCTGGATGCTCATGTTCGTTGCCGCGGTGCTCTTCGTGGCCGCCGCGGCTTCGGAGTGGACGACGTTGCGCTACGCGCAGCCCTGGGACGCACCGCTTTCTGTCGGTCCCGCCCCTACCTCCAAAGAAGAACCCCCGGTGACTACGCCACCCGACCGCGTCCGGCGGGTCGAACGGCTCTGGAAGCAGGGGGCGATCACTTCCGAAGATTTCGAAGCGCAGAAGGCACGGATCCTCGACCCCGGTCGCTTGGCCGACGCGGTCCCTATACCCCCGAACAGTGGGAGTCGCAAGGCGGCCCGGGCCCACATCGAGTATCTCCAAGATTCCGGTCGCTTCACCCCGGTCCAGCTAGAAGCCCATACGGAGAAGGTGCTTCGGGCCTACGGACTTTCGGCCGACTTCCGGTTTCCCGAGGAGGAGATCCAGGCGCTGCTCATCCGACAGCGGGCGGGAACGGTTGGGAAGGAAGAGTTCGACCGCCGGAAGCAGGAGATCCTGGACCGTATCTGAACGGGGGGCAACCACGCCGCCGGCTTTACCTCACACCCCCCTAACGGAGGAAACCATTCACGGACCGCGGGCAGCGTGGACCATCGACCGGCCGTGGGCTGCTCGAGGACACCGGTAGTGGTTACCCCCAAGGAGAGCTAGAGAACCTTGCCGCGGGTCGATGTGGAGGAAGGCGCCGGCCCCGGGTCCGACTGACCGTGCGCGACAAGAGCTCGAGGTGCGGTGGCAGCGCATCTCACCGGCCGGCCTCAACCGCAGAATCGAGCACGGGACGCGCGATGGGCGGCCTACCGACGGGCCGGATGGGGTCCGGGCAACGCGCCCGAAGGCGTGACATCCTCTGGATCCGAAGGGACGGGGCGGTCGGGGCGCTCTCGGCCGAAGGCCGCCCACCGACCCGAAGCGGGGTGAACCCCCCTACCCCACCCAGTTCCAGAAATCGTCCCGCCAGTAGTCCACCGTCTCGTGGACCCGCCGGAGGGCCACGGGCTTGAGCCCCTCGCGCTGGGCCTGATCGAACCGGCGGCGCAGCTCCACTACGCTCTCGTCGGACAGGGCGTCGAGTCGCCGCTTGAGGTCGGCGGTCAGCCCCAGGTCGAGGACGCGATCGGGATGTCGGATCACCAGACGAAAGTGGTGGTCGCCCGTACCTTCGACCCGGAGCACCTGCCACGTGAGCGTCTCGCCGCGCTCGCGCTGGAGTTCGAACGCGGCCAGATTGCCGAGCGCGGTGGCGAGGTGGCCCTCGTCGGGCAAACCGGGCTTGAGGTGCAGGTCGATCTGGATTCCACGATGCGTGGCGAGCCAGAGCACCGGGAGGGGAAGTCCTCTTCGGGTCGACCGCCGAAGGGGGCCGACCGGCGGTCTAGGTCGGCGGCGGCGTCCCGCCGCCCCCGCCTGGGCGACGGAGGGCGAGGACCAGAACCCCGACGACGAGGACGGCCGCCACGAGCCCCACGATGACGTACAACCACGGGATCCCCGCCAAGGAGGCGGGGGGCGGCGCCGGGTTGTGCGTGCTGGAGACGGCGTTCAGCACGACCGCCTGCGCGGCCTGCTGGCCGTGAACGGTGAGCCCGGTGCCCGAATCGGTCTGGTACCCGATCGCCGAGACGGTCCACGAGTAGGTCCCGTTGGGAAGCTGAAGGACCGCCGTGGACGATGTCGAGTTCGTGAACCAGCTCGCCGCGGCGAGGGCCACGGGGCCGGCCACCGCGACCGGGGAGGTCTGGGTGACCTCGAGCTCCCACGACGTTCCGCTCGCGATGCCGGTCTCGGTGAAGGTGACCGGGTACTCCGCGGGCGGGACGGCCGTGAACGCGACCGACTGCCCGACCGGGCCGCCGGCGACCGCGAGCGAGCCGGAGTTCGGGCTCGCCGTGAAGCCGGCGACCGCTCCGATCGTGAACGCATAGCTGCCGTTCGCCATCGAGAAGATGGCCGTCGAGGCCGTCGACGTCTGCGCGCTGCCGTTGAGGGTGACGGTCCAGCTCGTTCCGCTCGGCAGGCCCGTCTCCGTGAAGGTCACCGCGTAGGTCGGCACGGGGGTGAGCGTTACGGCCTGGCGCACGGGGGCTCCGGCGACGTTCAGGCGCCCGGACGGGGGTGCGACCGTGTAGCCGGCGACCGGCCCCACCGTGAACGCGTAGGTCCCGTTCCCCTCCTCGAAGGTGATCGAGGGGGAGGTCGCGGTCCGCACGGTCCCGCCGAGCGTGACCGTCCAGCTCGTGCCGGACGCTGCCCCGCTCTCGGTGAACGTCACCGGATAGGAGGGGAGGGGCAGGAAGTAGTGGGTAGCGTCCACGAACGGGGTGAGGCCGTCCGAGACGACCGCCTGGGAGTTGTTCCCGAGCGGGACCGGGATCGTCGTCCCGACGGGAATGGCCCCGGTCGCGTTCGTGGTGAACCGCGGGGAACCGGTGGGGCAGGGGGTCGCTGTGGAGTTCTCGAAGCAGTAGGCGTAGGTGTAGCCGGGCGCATACTCGGTACCCGAGATCGTGACCGTGGTTCCCGCGGCTCCCGTCAGGGGGGACACGGTGAGCGTGGGGAGCGTCACGACGAACTCCCCGGCGGGCGGGGACGACACCTCGGACACCAGATTCCCGTATTCCCATACCTCGGCATGGTAGGTACCCGCACCGAGGAGATAGAAGGTCCCGCAGCAGGGCGACTCCGCTTGGGCCGTGAAGCGGCCCGAGAAGCCCCCCGTGGGATCCGTGGTGAAGTCGGACACCAGCGCGCTCGGACTCCCGGGCGTGGCGTCCAGGGTCAGCTCATACGGCGTATCGGGTGAGAGGCCCGCTGCCGAGAAGGATAGGACGGTCCCCACGGGACCCTGCCCGATGCCTGCCGAGGTCAGGGGTGCGGAGATCGTTCCGGTCGGCGAGCTGGAGGCGGGACCCAGCACCGAGATCGAGCCGTCGGAGTAGCTACTGACGAGGAGCTCGCCGGTCGTGGGGTCATAGGCGATGCCGGCTGGGTCGACGGGGGTCGTGGTCCAGCCCAGGATCGAGCCCGTCGTGCTGTTGAGGACGGTCAGATTACCGGCGAGGCACTCTCCCGCGCAGCCGTCGAAGAAGGAGTAGCTCGTCTCGGAGGTCGCCACGTACATCCGGTGGTGCACGGAATCCAACCCGAAGACGTCCGGTGAGTAAGGCGAGGCGAAGACGAATTGGAAACCCGGTATCGAGGCGATCGAGGTCATGTTGGCGGGGTCGATCACCGTGAGGTTACCGTAGGAGTTCGCCACGTAGATGAGCCCATTATCGGGATCGTAGAACGCACTGAACGGGGCGAGTCCGACCGGGATCGACGCGACGAACCGGTCGGATGTCGTGTTGAGCACGGTCACGTTATCGCTCCCCCGGTTGACCACGAAGAGCGCACGGTCGACGGGGTCGTACGCCATCGCGGCGGCACCGGTCCCGTTGTTGGAGACCAGGGTCACGATGTGGTTCGTCGAGGTGTTGACGACGGCCACCGAGCCGCTCGCGCAGGTCACGTAGATCCGATCGATATTGGTCGCGAGGGCCATCCCCTCCGGGGTGCAGAGCGTCTGGCTCTCCGTCGCGACGATGGTGACCGCCCGGGTCGAGGTGTTGACGGCCGCCAGCCACTGGCCCGCGTAGTTCGGTATGGGTTCGGAGGCCACGTAGACGGTCCCGTTCGTCGGATCGTAGGCAAGGGAGAACGGGATCCCGCTTCCGATCGATACGTTGGCGACCAGCCGACCGCTGGAGTTGAGGACCACGAGGAAGCCGTACCCTTGCTCGTTCGCCGCATAGAACTCCTGGACCGACGGAACGTACACGATGGACGTCGGAGAGATCCCTACGGTGATGATCGTGGTGTTGCCCGTGGAGGCGTTGATCCGGTAGAGCCCTCCAAAGGAGTAGAGCGTAGAGCCGCCTGACGCGAACAGGTCGTTGCTGTCGCTGGCGAAGGCGATCCCGCACGGCCCATCGTTCGTGGCCACGCGGCTCGGCGAAGCGGACCAGATGCCCGTGTCGTTGGCCGTATCGATCGCCACGATGTCACCGTAGAGGTCGTTCGCGACGAAGAGGTACTGGTTGGCCGGATCGAGGGCCATCGTGATCGGGAAACCTGAGCCGACCGGGCTGAAGCCCGAGTAGTTGGCCACGATCTGGTTCGACGAATTGACGATGGACATGAGGGAGGAGGTGCCGCCCCCGGACGGCGTGCGGAGCGCGTAGATCTCCTGCGCGCCCGGTACGTAGGCGACGGCGTTTGCCCACTCCCCGGGTATCTCAGCCACCGGGGTGTTGTTCGTGACATTGATGGCCGTCAGGTTCCAGCCGCAGAGACCGCCGCAAGAGAAAGCGCTCGACGTTGCCTCGCTGACGTAGACCTCCCCATCGGCCGCATCGTAGGTGATCTGGTCGGGCCCAATCTCGCCCAAGGTCAGGATCGGCAGGTTGGCAACGACCCGGTTCGACACCGGATCGATGACGAGAATCCCCCCACTGGTCCCGCTCAGGGTACGATAGACCGCGTAGAGCCGGTTGAGCACGGGAACGTAGGTGATCGCACCCACCGTGACGTATGGGACAGCGATCGATGTGAGGGATCCGGTGGTCGTGTTGATCGCACCGGCCATCTCCTCGCCGACAAAGTACATCTCCCGGTTCACCGAGTCGTAGAGGAACTGACTGGGCGGCGACGTCCCCGGTATACAGAGCCAGTTCTCGCCGGCTCCTGTGGTCCCGTTGAAGCGGTAGATCCCGGCCGTGCTGTAGTATACCGTGCCATTGAACACGCACGAGTGACTGACTGCCCCCGATTCGGAGAACCCGGAAACGTAGAGCGTGTTGTGGATAGGGTCGTACCCGATCCCCCAGCCGAGCGCCGTGCCTTCGTTGGCCGCGAGGCCGTAGGGGGCGGGATTCAGGTAGTTCCCGGACACGAAGGTGTCGTTCCATAGAGAAAGCGTAGAGTCGACAAGAGGCAGGTCGGTGGGCAGGGCCGAGGCCGTACGAGAGCTGCCGAGGGGAGCCGTAAGTCGCGAGGAGGCGACTCGGGCGGGGGTCCGCACGGGGGTTACGCTGCGGCCCGATGCCGACTGGCCGAGCATCGCGCTTGACAAGAGCATTCCGGCGATCACGACTAGCGCAATCAGGGTACCTCGAGGCAGGCGGCTGAGTCTGCTCATAGAAGCGGTGGACTCGACCTCAGAACACGAGTTGTTTGCCGCGCTATATATGTGTCGAGGAAGCAGGCGCAAAGGTCTGGGACCGCAAGTCATGTGTAGGCAGTATCGACCGCCGGTCCCCCCTACTCTCCACGCTTGGTGCCCGGTCGTCGTGCGACCCGATGGAAGATCGGCAGTGCCGCCCGGTTGACCCGGTAAGCCGGGCGAGAGCGCCGGAGGAGGGGGCTTCCCTGATCGCCGGGGCCACCGAACCCGGCGGCCGATCTACTAAGAGTCAGGCTTGGGTCGGACGGTTCTCGAACGCCGGCTCGCGGCGGTCCCCCTTAGCTGTCTCGACTGACGAACCCGTTACCACTGAAGCCAGGTGGGTGCCTTGGTTGTTACGCCCAACTAAGGGAGTACGTTTGGGCTCCGGGGATACGTGGCGGGCCATGATCTCGACACGCCCGAGTGCGAGCGTTCGTGCACCGCCTACCGGACCAGCAGAGCATCGAGCGCGAAACACGGCTCCGCGAGAGCACTGCCGCGCTCACGGCGCCTGTGAACCAGTCCCCGACCTCGTCCACGGTGAAACTGTCGCGTCCGTCAGCGCCGGGCTGGCCCGCGTCGACCACGCCGGGATCGATACAGTACCGCCGCTACTGCGAGGCCCAAGAGCGCCCCGCCCAAGACTCCCAGGTAGACGTACCCCGCGCCTCCTGCCGTACGTGGTGGAGGAGACGTATTGTTCCCCGGGGCCGGGGGTACGATCTGAACCACCACATGGGCGACCCGGCTCGCTCCGACCGAGTCGTTCACGTAGAGCGTCACGTTCTGCGTTCCCAACGCGAGGAACCAGCTTGTGGCATTGGACCCCTGGCCAACGTTCCCGTCCCCAAAGCCCCACCACAAGGCATACGGCGGGGTGCCTCCCTCCACCGTCGCCGTGAACCCCACCGGCTCGTTGACCCGCGCACGGCTCAGGTTCGCTTGGGCGGACACGGTGAGGGTCGGGTTCACCTCGAGACTCACGTTGGCGGAGGCCGTGCTGCCCACCGAATCGTTCGCCCAGACGCGGGGCGAGTAGGTACCGATGCCTCCGAAGACATGGGTTGTCATGGTCCCGTTTCCCGTCACGCCGTCCCCGAAGTTCCACTGGTAGGCTAACGGGCCGGTCCCCCCGCGGGAAGATACGTTGAACGCCACGGGGAGACCCACATCCGTCACCGTTCGGTTCGTGTCCGCCATCACGATCACTGAAGGGTTGACCGTCACGACCACCCGTACGGTGGTGGTCCATCCCACCGAATCCGTCACCGACAGGTTGGCCTCATACTGGCCCGGTGCGAGGTAAGCGTGCTGGATCTGGGTGCCCGCTCCGTTCGTCCCATCGCCCAGCGACCACGTGGCCGCCCAGGGCGGGCTACCTCCCGATACCGTTCCATCGAGCGTGACGGGGATCCCGACCGTTGTCGGGTTCGGCCGAACCAAGGCCGACACGGTGGTGTCCGAATTGACCGTCGCGAGGAGGGTGGAGGAAAGCGAAGTGTTCGTAAGGTCCCAGACGGTGACGTTCAGCTGGTAGACCCCGCTCGATGTCAACGTGCACACGGGCGTCGCGTTGGCGGTGAAGGGCTGGACGTTGAGGCAGCCTGCCGGGGCCGACACCTCCGACAGGGAATAGGGGCCGACCCCCCCCTTTGCCGAGACGGCGACCAGGACCGGTTGACCGGCGTCCGTCAGGGGGCTCAGGAGCGTAAAGTTCGCGACGAAAGGGTCCCTAAGGACCCACGTTTCCTCGACATTCTGGGTCGGGCCGATGGGGTCTACTGCCAGCACCATGCTGTCGGTCGAATCGTAGGCAAGGTCAGCGCCGGCGGAATTCGGCGGGGCTTGGCCGAGGGCGGTCGTCTCGTTCGCCCAGGTGCCGTTGGCAAAGAACCAAGTGTAGTTGGAGTTGAAACCGCCCACGGGATTGAAGAGCACGCCATGTCCGAACCCCGAGTCGTACGTGGCGCCGCTAGGGTTCACCTGAGACGGGGTCCCCGGCGGGCTGGTTGCGGGGGCCAACTGAGTCCAGTCTCCCGCAGTGTATGCCCAGGTCTGTCCCACCCAGAGAATGACTTCGTGCATCGACGTGTCATAGAACATGGCCGTTTCGCCGGCAGGAGGCGAGTGTGCCGGGTGCTCACGGGTCCACGTGTTGTTCGCGAACGCCCACGTCTCGCGAGTGCCGCAGTCGAAGTGGAGCAGAGCAGAATCGACCGGATCGAGATCGGA
>JAKAPG010000050.1 GCA_021823085.1 Thermoplasmata archaeon
GGCGCCCGGCTCGCGCCACGGGGGCAGATTCAGTCGAAGTCGCTGTGGACTGCCAACAGGTAGACGAACACCAGGACCGAGACGATCGCCGGCACGTTCGCGACAGCCGCGAGCCCCTGGCCCCCATAGAGCGGCAGCCCTACGAACCAGATGACCGCCGCACCGACGGCGATCAGGGCGAGGACGAAGGCCCAGAGCTCCTGCCGCCACAACCCGAAGGCGACGGCGAGGATGACGGCGCCGAGGATGAGGGTGATCAGCCCCGAAAGGATCCCCGAGCCGAACGCGGCGGTGTACCCGCTCGTCGCCGCGTGGAAGAGCGCGGCACCGACAACGAGGAACCCTCCGAGGAGCACGAACAGACCGAAGATTCCAACCAGGACCGCGAGTACCGCGACACCCAGGGGCAGGCTCCGTCCTCCCTCCACGTCAGTTCTCCGGCATCTCGTGGGCCGGTACGGCTCGAGACGATCGTGCGGGGTGTGGGCCCGTTCGGCCGTTCCGGCGGAGTCTCACGAGACGGGGGAGCGGAATAACCCTCGTCCCGAATCGAGGCACGCCGATTGGATGCGGCGGGATGGTTTCGCTTCGCTCGAGGGGGGCTCAGACCCGACGCTGAGCGCCGGCGGATCGACCTCGATGGGCGTGCCGCCGTCGTCACCGAAGGGGGAGGGGGATACTTCGGGGCCCGGTCTCGAGGGGCAAGGGCGCTTGCGGAGGCACCGGAGACACCCCCGGTGGGTTCGTTGGCGGGCGGGGCTCGAGTACGCGTTCGGGTCGTACCCACCCGCTCGACCCGGGGTCGTTCGCAAAGCGCCGGGACCGCCCCGGACCCGGCGCGCGCGGGTTCCGGGGATCGGACCCCCTATGCGTCGTGCCCGGGGAATCGCTCACTGGATGGGGCCCATATCCAGCGTTCGGAATCCCCAGATCGCCGCGCCGAACCCGACGGCGGCGAGCAGGCTCAGCACACCGACGCCGACGAGATCCTGGCTTCCGAGCGTTCCGGAGAACGCGTCCCGCACCGTGTTCGCCGCGTAGGTGAGGGGGTTGCCGTAGAAGATCGTCGCGAGGACCTTCGGGGTCGAGGACGTGATCGGGTAGTAGACGGTGGACAGAAAGATCACGAACAGCTGCAGGAACGACTGAATCGAGAAGTAGGCGTTCGCCGATCGAAGTCGCGTCCCAAGTGTGATCAACAGGCCGGCGAAGAAAATGCTCCCGACGGCCACCGTGAGCAGGACCGCGAGCGTCCCGATCGGCGAGAGGGCCGCGATCCCGACGAGGGGCAGTCCCACCAGCATCATGATCCCGACACCGACGAGCGAGAACAGCACGGTCGTCAGCACGAGGCCGCCCAGGTACTCGGCGCGCAGGAACGGACCGGAGAAGATCTGCTCGGTCATCCTCCACCGACGGTCGAGCCAGAAGAGGTTCCCCGAGACGACACCGCCGGTGATCATCTGGAAGGCGATCATCCCGGGGACGAGGAACGCCGTGTAGGACCCGCCGGTGGCACTGCTCGGGATGAGGCCGCTGAACATCGTCCCCAGGACGATGATCGTGATCGCCGGCTGACCGAAGCGGATGATGACCGTCAGCGGATCGAGATTGGACGCGAAATTGCGCACCACGAGCCTCAGCACCGGGGGGAGTCTCACGGGAGTCCTCCGCCCGATGCCCGCGTCAGCGCTCCGGTGATCGAGGAGCCCTCTTCGGGTTCGTCCCGCTGCTCGTTCCCCGTCTCCCCGATCATTCCGAGGAATGCTCCTTCCAGGGTCGCTTCCTCGATGGCCATGCGGCCGATATCGAGCGAATGGGACTGGGCCCAGTGGCTGACCCGCGGGAGGAGCTCCTCCGCTCGTTCGGCCCGGAACGAGACCTGGGTCGCCGCGTTCTCCGTCCCCTCCTCGCGAGAGAGCAGTACTGCGCCCTCCCCCTCGAGATCGGCGACGAGCTGACCCCGAAGGTCGGGAGCCAGCGGCCGTGAGAAGACGATCGAGACCTCGCGAGCTCCGCCGTGCTGGTGCTTGAGCTCCTCCGCCGTATCGATCGCGAGGAGGCTCCCTTTGTGGACGACGGCGATCCGGTCGCAGAGCATGTCGGCCTCGTGGAGGATGTGGGTCGTGAACACGATCGAGAGCCCTCCCTGGGCGCGGCGGCGGAGGTAGCCCAAGATCCTCCGACGGGAGATCGCGTCGAGACCGACGGTCGGCTCGTCCAGAAACAGGATCTCCATGTCGTGCATGAGCTCCCGGGCGACCTGGAAGCGTCGCCGCTCGCCGCCCGAGAGCGCCCAGGGCTTGCGCTTGCGCGCCGGTTCGAGCTCGAAGAGCTCGATCATCTCCTCGGCCCGGGTCTTGGCGACCTCGCGGGGAGTCCCCCACAGGAACGCGTACAGTGTGAGGTTCCGCTCGACCGTGACGAAATCGAGGGACTCGGACTGTAGGACGACGCCGAGGCGCGAACGGAGCGCGCGACCGCCCGTCCGGATGTCCTGGCCGAGCACGATCGCCGTTCCCTCGGTCGGCGGAAGGAGCGTGGTGAGGAGGCGGACCGTCGTGGTCTTGCCTGCCCCGTTGCGCCCGAGCAGACCGAGGATCTCCCCCCGGTGCAACTCGAGCGACAGATGGCGGATCGCGAACCGTCCCGGCGCGTAGGCGTAGCCCAGATCGCGGGTTTCCATCACGACTTCGTTCCACGGCATGAGGGGGGACCGTTCGGCCGAGGGCCGGCGGTGCTGACGGCCAGCCGGGGGTGCGATTAACCCTAGCGACCGACGAGCGCTCTTGCGCCCGGGACCCGGGCGAGGGAGCCCGCCTCGCGGCGAACGCAGCTCGCCGGGGGACGGATGCGCTCCCACCCTCCGAGTTTCGCCTCGCCGACCTCGGAGGGATCGCTGTCCGCCTCGATGTTCGCCGGCGCAGATCGCACCACGAATTCCCCCTCGCGGTCTCCGAGGATCGACGGTGGCATTCGCGTCCTCCGGGACCGTACCGGTCCGCGGGCGACGATTCGTTAACTAACTAAACCTCTTATATCGTTCCGGACTTCATGGGGTCGGCGGGGCGTCGGTCGCCTCGTTCCTGGCGACCGGCCCCGGATCGTTCCACCATGTCCCTCTCCGAGCAAGAAGTCGAGATCAAGGGTCCTCGCCGTTCGTTCGATTGCTTCCGGGTCTTTCCGGAGAGCCGCTCCGGTAAGCGCCCCGCCGTCGTCGTGATCCATGAGATCTTCGGCACCGATGCCCACATCCGCGACGTCGCCCGGAGGTTCGCGTCCCTCGGGTACGTCGCCGCAGCGCCGAACCTGTTCTCGGGCGAGGTCCAGAAGGTGCTGACCCCGGAAAACATCGGCCTCGCAATGCGGGCCTTTGCGAACGCTCCGCCCGAGCTTCGCCGAGACCCCAGCCTGTTCGCCTCGTTCGCCCAGTCCCAGCCGCCCGACCTTCGCCCCATCCTCTACGCGTTCGGGACCGTCACGAGCCCTGCGGCGCAGGCCGGATTCGCGCTCGACCTCGCGGCCGTGTCCCGGTACCTTCGTTCGCTTCCCGAGGTCGACCCGGCGCGCATCGGTTCGGTGGGGTTCTGCTTCGGAGGAGCGATGAGCGCCCGGTTCGCGACCGCGGATCCGGACCTCAGGGCCGCGGTGATCTTCTACGGCCAGAACCCTCCCCTAGAGGACGTCCCCAAGATCGGTGCGTCGGTCCTCGGTCTCTATGGGGGCGAGGACCCCGGCATCACGTCGACCGTCCCGGACCTCGCCGCTGCCATGAAGAAGGCCGGCAAGAGCTTCGACTACCACGTCTACCCCGGCGCTCGCCACGCCTTCTTCAACGACACTCGCCCCAACTACCACGCCGAGAGCGCGAAGGATGCGTGGATCCGGGTCCGACGGTTCTTTGCCGCGACGCTGGGCGGGCCGGCGCCGCGTCCGAAGTAAGTAACCGACCTCGCATCGTCCGGGTCCGGAGTCGCGGATGGAGTACAAGTGGACCGTCCTATCCAACACAACGCTCGGCGGCCTGATGGCCGCCATCGACGGATCCATTCTCCTGATCTCCCTCCCGGTGGTCTTCAAGGGGCTGGGCGTCGACCCGTTCTCCGCGGCCAACTTCCCGCTCCTGATCTGGCTCCTCCTGGGGTACGGGATCGTGACCGCCACGTTGCTGGTCACCTTCGGACGCCTGTCCGACATGTTCGGCCGGGCCCGCCTGTACAACATGGGCTTCGCCATCTTCGCGACCGGCTCGCTCCTCCTCTTCCTCGAGCCGTGGCAGGGCACCGTGGGCGCTTGGACCCTCGTGTTCTTCCGGCTCATCCAGGCCGTGGGTGCTGCGTTCATCTTCTCGAACTCAGCGGCGCTCCTGACGGACGCCTTCCCGCCCGGCGAACGTGGGAAGGCGATGGGCGTCAACCAGATCTCCTTCATCGGCGGATCGCTCTTGGGACTCGTCATCGGGGGAATCCTCGCCGGCATCCCGGACATCCACCTCGGCCCGCTCGTCCTCCCCACCTGGAGGATCATCTTCCTCGTCAGCGTCCCCGTGAGCGTCTTCGGGACCATCTGGGCGTACTGGAAGCTCAAGGAGACGTCGATCCGACGGGCCGACCAGCAGCCCGACATCGCCGGGAACGTGGCCTTCGCGGCCGGTCTCACCAGCATCTTGGTGGGGATCACCTACGGCCTGCTTCCCTACGGGTCATCGACCACGGGGTGGGCTTCGCCGTGGGTGATCGCGGCGCTCGCCGCGGGCGGCGCCCTGCTCGTTGCGTTCGTCTTCATCGAGCTGCGCGTACGCGACCCGATGTTCCACCTCGAGTTCCTGCGCGTCCGCGCGTTCGGGGCGGGGGTCAGCGCCGCGCTGTTAGGCTCCCTTGCCCGCGGCGGGCTCATGCTCATGCTCGTGATCTGGTTCCAGGGGATCTGGCTCCCGCTGCACGGCTACAGCTTCGCGACGACGCCGCTCTGGGCGGGGATCATGATGATCCCCATGATCGGCGGGTTCCTGGTCGCCGGCCCGCTGAGCGGTACGCTCTCCGACCGGTACGGGGCCCGTCCCTTCGCCACAGGGGGTCTCGTCCTCGCGGGAGCCGCGTTCTTCGCGATGGCGTTCCTTCCGGTCGACTTCGCCTACTGGGAGATGGGCGTCCTGCTGTTCGTCAACGGCATCGGGATGGGGATGTTCGCCTCGCCCAACGCGGCCGCCGTGATGAGCTCGGTCCCTGCCGAGAACCGGGGCTCGGCGTCGGGCATGCTCGCCACGCTGCAGAACACGGGCCAGCAGATGAGCCTCGCCATCTTCTTCACGATCGTCATCGTCGGGCTCGCCGCGGGACTCGGCCCGAACTCGGCGACCGTGCTGGCGGCCTCCGGCGTCCCTTTGGCCGACACTGCGATCCTGAGCCACTTGATCGGCTCCGACCCCACGGGCGCGTTGTTCGGCGCCTTCCTGGGGGAGAACCCGATGACCCAGCTCCTCGCGATCGCGTCGACCGCGCCGGGATGGATCCCTCTCTCTCCGTCGGTGACCACCACTCTGCTCGCTCCCCACTTCTTCGCCACCGCGGTCGCGAGCAGTTTCGGCACCGCCATCAGCGAGGCGTTCATCATCGCCGGATCGCTCGTGGCCATCGCCGCCGTCGTCTCCGCGCTCCGCGGCCGGCAGTACTTCTACCCGGAAAGGACGACACTGGCTCGCGAAGCCCCCGTTCCGTCCCCGACCCCGCCCCTGACGGTACCGGTCGCGGGAGCGGCCGACCCACCCGTCGGTAGCGCCGTGCATCGCGATCGCTGAGCGACGCGCGGTCCTTGCCCGGCGATCCGGGCATAGGTAGGTAGCCGGGCGACAGCTCGAGGGTCATCTATTAGGCCGAGTCCCGGAGTGGCCGGGGCATGGGTCTCAAGGGAGCCGCGTTCTGGGGCGTGATCGCGATCGTTCTGCTCGCGGCCGCCGGGTTCTCGTGGGGCCACGGGAGCGGGATCTGCGTCACCGGCACCACGCTGCTCTGGCTGGGACTCGGGGCCTTCGCGGCCGGGCTCGCCCTCCTGTCGCTGAGCTTCCTCGCGCTCCCCGGCACGATCCTGTTCGTCGTCGTGGGTTTCCTGCTCCTCATCGGCGCCGGCGTCGGGCTCTTCCTCGCCGGCGGAGGCTGCCACGCGGCGATCTTCGGCTACGCACTCCCGTGGTAGAGCGCGAAGGAGCTCCGCGCGAGCGTGAGGCCCGGCTGCGCGTAGGCAAGCATCATCCCTCGTCGCTCCTACGGCCTCGCCGTCGAGCGTGGAGCCCATGTCCGTCGAGAGATCTCCTTTCCGCGTACCCGAGTATCGTCTCCGGCTGAACGTCGACTTCGAAGGGAAGTCATGGAAGGGATCCATCGACTTCGACCTGGAGGGTACGGCCGAATCGATCGATCTCGACTCGCTGCGGTTGACGATCGACCGTGCGACCGTCGACGGGAAGTCGGTCGAGGTAGAGAACGATCCGGCGAACGAGCGGATCCGGCTCCGCGCGTCGTTGAAGGGCCGCGCCCGCGTCGCGGTCGACTTCTCGGGCACCGTGGGCGAGCACTCCCTGATGGGGCTGTACAAGTCCCGCTTTGGCGAGCGCTACATCCTGACCACGCAGTGCGAGGCTGCGGCGGCCCGGGAGATCTTCCCGTGCATCGACCGGCCGGACGTCAAAGCGCCGATCCGCCTCACCGTGCGGGCCGCTCCCGGGCTCGAAGTCATCTCCAACACGTCGCCGGAATCGATCGTCGAGGAGGGGGAGCTCCGGCGCTGGAACTTCGCCCCGACGCCCCCGATGGCGACATACCTGTTCTACCTCGGGGTCGGGGGTTTCGAGCACCTGAACGGGACCGCCGGCACGGTGCGTCTCTCCGTCCTCGCCCCTCCGGGTCGGAGCCCGGAGGGACGCAAGGCCCTCGAAGTGACCCGCATCGCGCTCGAGGAGCTGGAGAAGTACTACCGCATCCCGTACCCGCTGCCCAAGCTCGACCTGATCGCGGTGCCCGAGTTCCCGGCGGGCGCGATGGAGAACTGGGGGGCCATCACCTTCCGGGACATGCAGCTCCTCGTCAGCGATCGGACGCCCGCGTTCGAGCTACGCTACACCGTCGCGACGATCGTCCACGAGCTCGCGCACCAGTGGTTCGGCAACCTGGTGACCCCGTACTGGTGGACCGACATCTGGCTCAACGAGAGCTTCGCGACGTTCGTGGAGCACAAGGTCGTCGAGCGCCGGTTCCCCGAGCTTCAGAGCGAGTACGACTTCCTCTCGATCTGGACCCGATGGGGGTTCCTCCTCGACTCCGTGAGCCCGAACCACCCCATCGCGGTCGAGGTGGAGAACGCGAGCGAGGTCGCGAACGCGATCGACCGTCTGACGTACGGGAAAGGCTCGTCGGTCCTTCGGATGATCGAAGGCTACCTCGGCAGCGAGACGTTCGAGGCCGGGGTCGCGGACTACCTTCGGCGCCACGCCTGGGGCAACGCCAGCAGCAGCGACCTCTGGGAAGCGCTCGACCGCGCCTCCTCCGAGCCGATCACCCGCATCCTGCGCCCGTGGATCGAGAAGGCGAGCCACCCGGTCGTATCCGCCACCCTAGGTCCCCAAGGACTGACGCTTCGCCAGCGGCCCTACGGCTACCGACCGCCCAACTCCGACACCCTCTGGCCCATTCCGATGGTCGTCGAGATCGACGGGAAGGTCGAACGGGTGCTCTTCGAGAAGCCGGAGCTCACGCTGCCGTGCCCCGCCCGGGCGACCGTGCACTTGAACCGGGGAGCGGTGGGATTCTACCGGACCCATTACGGCCCGGAACTGTACGAGCGGCTCTTTCGAGGATTCGCCGAGCGCAGTCCGGCCGACCGTTGGATCGTCCTCGAGGATCTCTGGGCGTTCCTGCTCTCGGGAGACACCGATCTCGCGACGTTCCGCCGATTCGTGCGCGCGCTGGACGGCGCCACGGACTATCTCTGCGTCGGCGCGATCGCGGGCCATCTCGACACGCTTCGCACGTGGGCGGGGGACCTCGAACCCGTCCTCGCGATGAGCCGCGGCTTTTTGCACGCGCAGTTCGACCGGATCGGCCTCGCGCCCCGCCCCGGGGAGAGCTCCACCGATGGCTCGCTGCGCGCGGCGGTCGTCAACGCCCTGGTCTCATGCGATCCCGCGTTCGCAGCGAAGCTCGCTCCCGAGTTCCGCCGCTTTCGAGACCTCGACCCGAACGTCCAGTCGGCCGTCGCCGAGGCCCATGCCTCGACCGGGGGTCGCGCCGCGTTCGAGGAGATCGAGAAGGCCCTGCGGGACGCCCGCACCGAGACCGAGTCCCGCCGCCTGGAGTTCGCCCTCGCTCGCACGAACGACTTGAGGTGCCTGTCGCGCGTCCTCGAGCTCGCCCTCTCGGGCGAGTTCAACAAGGGACACCTCGGCGGGCTGCTGACGGCCGCGGCGGCAAACCCGATCGCCCGCGGCCCCACGTGGGACTGGCTCGAGCAGCACTTCCCCGAGGTCCGGGACCGCCTGCACGGCACGACCCTCCTGCAGGATTTCCTCGACCTCGCGGTCCCCGTACTGGGGATCGCCGACCCGGCGCGCGTGCGCTCCTACTTCCGCGATCACCCGCTCGCCGGCGAGGAGAAGCCCGTCGCGCGCTCGCTCGGGATGCTCGAGGTCGCGGTCGACCTCGTGCGGCGCCTGACGAGGGAGGCGGGATCGGGGTCCCCGTCCGAGCCGCGCGCGGGCGCAAGGTGAGCCGGACCGGCCCCGCCGCTCCGGGTGCTCACCTCCGGTGAGGCGTCCTTTAATTGGGTCCGTCGTTCGAGAGCCGAACGACGAGTCCCCGTCGAGCCGATCCGAATGAGCGAACCTCTCTCCCTGAGCGCCGCGAGCGGCCGATTGTCCCCCGCTTCCGTCATCCGGGCGGACGGCCTACGCCACAGCTACGACGGCCAAAAGTATGCGCTGGACGGAGTGAGCTTTACCGTCGAGCGCGGCGAGGTCTTCGGCCTGCTCGGCCGCAACGGAGCGGGGAAGTCGACGCTCATCAAGGCGATGACCACCCTTATCCAGCCCTCGGAGGGCGGCCTCGAGATCCTCGGGATGGACGCCCGCCGGGAGGGCCGCAAGATCCGACGCCGCATCGGCGTCGTGCAGCAGGGAGAGTCGTTCGAGTTCGCCACCGTCGAGAGCGGGCTCGACATCTACGGCCGACTTTGGGGGATCCCTCGGGAAGTGCGGCAGGAGCGCGTCGAGTGGCTGATCGAGCAGTTCGGGCTCGGGGAGTTTCGCAAGAAGCGCGCGTGGGATCTCTCGGGAGGACAGAAGCGGCGGGTCCAGGTGGCGCGGGAGTTCATCCACGATATGGACGTGCTCTTCCTGGACGAACCGACGATCGGTCTCGACGTCGTGATGCGCCGGTCCCTCCTCGACCTGATCCGGGAGCACGTCCGCAAGGGGCTGACGGTCGTCTTCACAACCCACAACCTCGAGGAGGCCGACTACCTGTGCGACCGGGTCGCGGTCA
>JAKAPG010000051.1:0-463 GCA_021823085.1 Thermoplasmata archaeon
GATCGGGGTCATGCGGGTGATCAACTTCACCCACGGCTACCTCATGCTCCTCGGCTCGTACCTGACCTACTTCCTCTGGGAATGGTACGGCCTCAATCCGCTCCTCTCGCTCCTGATCGTGATGCCGGTGCTGTTCGCCATCGGCGTGCTGTTCCATTTCATCATGGTCCAGCCGGTGCTGAAGCGCCCCTACTTCGAAGATACGACGCTCTTGCTGACCTTCGCCGGCCTATTGATCATGGACAACATCTTCGTCAAGCTCTGGACCGACAATCAGCGCCAGGTTCCAACGTCCTACTTCAACACCTCCATCCTGATCACCACGCCCTGGGGGAACGCGGTCGTCTCCCAGGGCGTCGTCATCGGGGCGGTGCTCGCGGGGGCCGCGACGCTCGGTCTGGGGCTGTTCCTTCGCTACACCTGGACCGGCCGGGCGATGCGGGCCGCCAGCCAGGACCTGCTC
>JAKAPG010000051.1:473-9519 GCA_021823085.1 Thermoplasmata archaeon
CAGCTTCGGCCTCTCGAGCCTGCTCGCCGGCATCGCCGGCGTCGTGGTCGCGATGGAGTTCCTCTTCTACCCGGAGTTCGGCTTCGACTACCTCCTGAAGGCGTTCGGCGTGATCATGATGGGAGGGATGGGGAGCCTCGTCGGCACGATCGCCGGGGGCCTCACCCTGGGCGTGGCGGAATCGCTGACCTCCTGGATCTACAACGGCCAGTACGGCATCTGGTCGGCCGGCGCGACCTACGTCGCGATCCTGGTCGCGCTCGCCGTGCGCGCCATGCTGGGGAAGTCCCGATGAGCGACTCTGGTGCGATCCCATCGCCTCCGCCCGCGAAGCCCTCGGCGTTCGCGCTCCTCGGACGTCGTCTCGTCACGTGGAATCTGCGGCGCACGCTCCTCCTGGTCGCGTTCGGCCTCCTCGCCCTCCTGCCGATCCTCTTCCCGAACCCGTACACGATCGCGACGGTCCTGTTCTACATCCCCTGGTATCTCGCGATGACCCAGAGCTGGAACATCTCGGGGGGCTACACCGGCCAGCTCAGCTTCGGTCACTGGGGGCTCCTCGGGGTCGGGGCCTATACGACCGTCATCCTGGCGGTCACGTACAACTGGCCGATCGTCTCGGCGATGCTCGTCGCGGCGTGCGTGACGTTCCTTCTCGGCCTCCTGATCGGCTTCGTCGGCTCCGCGCTGCGGGGACCGTACTTCGCGATCGCCACCCTCGCCGCCGCCGCGTTGATGCAGCTCGTGATCCTCAACTGGCAGTCGGTCACCCTCGGCGCGCTCGGCTTCCCGATCTTCTACATCCTCATCCCCGCGAGCGACCTCTACTACGGCGCCCTGGTGCTGGGCGGGATCGCGACCTTGATGGTCTACCTGATCTCGCGGACCCGGGTGGGTCTCGCCTTCGAGGCGGTGCGGGAGAACGAAGACCTCGCCACGGCGTCCGGGATCTACGCGCGGGGGTACAAGGCGCTCGCCTTCGGGCTCAGTGCCGCGATCATGGGACCGGTGGGTGGGCTCTACGCCTTCGCCTCCCACTACATCGACCCGAACTCCGCGTTCAACCTGCTCTACAATCTCCAGATCATTCTCATGGTCGTGGTGGGCGGCCGGGGGAAGGTCCTCGGCCCGATCGTCGCGGCGGTCGTCTTCGCCTGGGTCTTCGAGGTCGCCCTGACGAGCTTCAACGTCTACAACTACCTCATCACGGGCGTCGTCATCTTTGTCGCCGTGCTCCTGATCCCCCGCGGCATCTTCGGCTTCCGGGGGATGCCGAAGGCGCTCCAGTTCTAGTCGGTCGGCTCGGGGGCGCCCGCCCCCGAGCGAGTCCCCTTACATCCCGAGGAACGCCTTGCGGATCTCGGGGTGGTCCAAGAGCTCGCGGGCCCCGCCCTGGTCCACGATCCGGCCCTGGGAAAGGACGTACGCCCGGTCGGCGATCTGGAGGACCT
The DNA here is from genome assembly GCA_021823085.1 of Thermoplasmata archaeon. GTDB lineage: Archaea > Thermoplasmatota > Thermoplasmata > Lutacidiplasmatales > UBA184 > Lutacidiplasma. The sequence continues at coordinate 1,925 of JAKAPG010000051.1, forward strand.
GCCGGACGTTCTGCTCCACGGCGAAGACGGTCACGCCCTGATCGGCGAGGGAGCGGAGCGCTTGGAAGACCCGGGTGACGACCTGCGGCGCGAGCCCGAGGGACGGCTCGTCGACCATCAGGATCCGGGGCCGGGCCATGAGCGCCCGCCCGATGGCGAGCATCTGCGCCTCGCCGCCCGAGAGCGTCTTCGCGGCCTGCCGCGCGCGCTCCTTGAGAAGAGGGAACATCGCCAGCACCTCCTCGTAGGTCTCGCGGAACCGGGCGCGGGGCTCGGAAAGATAGGCGCCGAGGACGAGGTTGTCGTGCACGCTCATGTTGGGGAAGACGTGCCGTCCCTCCGGCACCAGGCTGATCCCTGCCGCCACGATCGACTCGGGCGAACGGCCCGTCAGCTTGCGCTCTCCGAGGTACGTCGTGCCGCGGAGGGTCGGAATGAGCCCGGTGATCGCGCGCAGGAGCGTGGTCTTCCCGGCCCCGTTCGGGCCCACCAGCGCCGTGAACTTTCCCGCCGGAACCTCGAGACGGACGTCGTGGAGAACGACCATCTGGTCGTAGCCGGCCTCGACCCCCTCGAGCCGCAGGCCCTCGCTTCGGGCCGGGACGCCGGGTTCGGACGCGGGAGGCGGGGAGGAGAGCGCCACCATGGAGGTCGAGCCGAGAGCGACGCCGGGAGATTAAGCGTTCGTCGAACCCGCGGGCGCGCCGATCGCGTCGAGGACCTCCGCCACGGAGGCGACCGCCCCGACGGTATCCTCGAGATTCTGGAGCGCGGCGGCGTGGAGACGGTCGTCGACCCCCGCGACCGCGTCCCGGACCACGACCACATCGAGGTCGCGCGCGAAGGCGTCCCGGGCGGTCGTGTCGACACAGACGTGCGAGAGGACGCCCACGAGCACGACGGTCCGCACCCCGGCCGCGGCGAGACGCGCGGCGAGGTCCGTCCCGTGGAACCCGGAATACCGGTTCTTGTAGACGACGGGTTCGTCGGGACCCGGCGTGAGCTCGGGGATGATCTCCGTCTCGGGCGAGCCCGGGACGAACACCGGCTCGGCCCGCGCGGCGTAGGCGCGGGGAAGCACCCGGTGGAGGTGGCTAGGGTAGTCCGCCCCGTCCGGGCGGTACCGGTACGCCGTGTAGAGGCGGGGGAGCCCGGCCCGGCGAAATTCGGCCCGAAGCCGGTCGATCGCCGCCGCGAGGCCCTCGGCGCTCCGCACCGGACGGCCGACCCGAGCATACGCGCCGGTCGGGGAGACGAACCCCACTTGCATGTCGATGATCAACAGGGCCGGTCGCTCGAGCGGAGGAAGCATCGGTCGAGTATCGGGACGAGAGATTTAAGGACGGGACCATTGGCGGCAACCGTTCCCATGAGTTCGTCCGTTCGCCCGCTGTCCGGGCTGAAGGTCGTGGAGCTTTCCCAGGGGATCGCGGGGCCGTACTGCGCGATGGTCCTCGCGGATCTCGGGGCCGACGTCGTGAAGATCGAGATCCCGAAGGTCGGGGACCTCGCGCGGGGATGGGGCCCGCCGTTCGCCTCGCCGCACAACTCCGCGTACTTCCTCTCGGTGAACCGCAACAAGCGGTCGGTCGAGCTCGACCTCAAGTCGGAGTTCGGGAAGGAGGCGCTCCGCCGCCTCCTCAAGGGCGCCGACATCCTCGTGGAGAACTTCCGCCCCGGCACCATGGCCGACCTCGGCTTCGACCTTCCGACGCTGCGCCGCCTGAAGCCGGACCTCGTGATCGCGTCGGTCACCGGGTACGGCCCCGAGGGACCGAGCCGCAACGACCCTTCCTTCGACCTGGTCGCCCAAGCCCGCTCGGGGCTGATGAGCGTCACCGGCACGGTCGCCGGCGATCCGATCCGGGTCGGGATCGCCCTCTTCGATCTGGCCGCGGGTCTCTATGCCGCGATCGGCGTTCTGACCCAGCTACGGGAGCGCGACGCCGGCCGTCCGAGCGTGCCGGTGGAAGTGAACCTCCTCGACACCTCGATCTCGATGCTCACGCACTGGCTGCCGATCCTGAGCCTCGAGGGGAAGGTTCCCCCCCCGAGCGGAACCGCCCACCCCCTGATCGTGCCGTACCAGGTCTTTCCCGCGAAGGAAGGGTTCGTCGCCCTCGGGGTCTCGACCGACATCCTGTGGCACCGGTTCTGCGGGGCCCTCGGACTTCCGGCGATCGAGAACGACCCGAAGTTCGCCACGAATGCGGCCCGGGTCGCCCATCGCGGCGAGGTGCTCCAGTACGTCGTTCCCGCGCTCGCCCGATGGACCGCTAAGGAGGCGGCCGCGGAGCTCAATCGCGCGGGGGTCCCCTGCGCGGTGGTGGCCCGCATCGAGGACCTGCCGCGGGACCCCCAGGTCGCGTTCAACCGCTCGATCGTGACGATGCCGGCGCCGCACGCCGGTGAGGTCATGGTCGGAGGCTCGCCGCTCCGGTCGCTGCTGCCCGAGGGGGACCCCCTCGTGCACCGACCGTCTCCGGACCTCGGGGAACATACGGCGGAAGTGCTGGCCGAGGTCGGTCTTGTTCCGCCCACGAACTCTCCCGCGTCCTCGGAGGTCCGGTCCAGATGAAGGCGATCGACGTCGTTGCGAACCTGCGGAACGAGCACTACGTCCACGCGATCCGACCCTACATGGAAGAGGCGTGGAAGACCCTGCGCCAGGACATGGACCGGCTCGTGATCGCTCCCGAGAAGATGGTCGAGGAGATGGACCGCGCCGGCATCGAGCAGGCGTTCCTCATCGCGGCCAAGGGCGAAGGCTGGGAGGTCCCGTACGAGGACGTCGCCGCGGTCGTCCGCGAATATCCCGACAAGTTCCGCGCGATCGCGGGCTTCAATCCGTTCCACGGGATGAAGGGCGTCGCGCGCCTCGCCGAGGCCGTCGAGAAGCACGGGTTCATCGGCGCCCACGTCTACCCGCACTGGTTCCGCCGGGCCCCCAACGACGCGATCTACTTCCCGTTCTACGCGAAGTGCGTCGAGCTCGATATCCCGGTCCAGATGCAGGTCGGGCACGCCACGCCGAACACGTACCTCCCGTCGGTCGCCCGCCCGATCACTCTCGAAGACATCGCGATCTACTTCCGGGAGCTGCGCATCATCGGGATCCACCTTGGCTACCCGTGGACCGAGGAGATGATCTCGGTGGCCTACCGGTTCCCGAACGTCTACATCGCGCCCGACGCCCACGCCCCGAAGTACTGGGAGCCCCGCTTCGTCGACTACCTGCGGACCCGCGGGAAGAGGAAGGTCCTGTTCGGGACCGACTACCCGATCGTGGGGTTCGAGCGAGCGATGACGGAGCTCAACGACCACCACCTCTCCGACGAGGTCCTCGAGCGGTTCCTGCGCGACAATGCCCGGGACGTCTACCGCCTGCGAACGTAGGAGGGGGGTACGGGCATGGGCACGGGTCTTATGCCGCCAGCGCCGTGGACCGCGGGAGGAGCGAAGTGATCATGGCGCCCGAGGAGACGCCTCGCACCCTTTCGTCCCGGCTCCGGGCCGGGCCGATCGTGGTCGCCCCCGGGGCCTACGATGCCCTCTCCGCCCGGCTCGTGGAGGCGGCCGGGTTCCCCGCCGTCTATGCGACGGGCGCCGGTGCCTCCTATAGCCTCCTCGGGTCGCCCGACATCGGGCTGCTCTCCTTCGCGGAGATGCGGGACCAGGTCGCGCGCATGGCCGCCGCCGTCTCGGTCCCGGTGATCGCGGACGGGGATACCGGCCATGGCAACGCGCTCAATGTCCAGCGGACGGTGCGGGAGTTCGAGCGGGCCGGCGCGGCGGCGATCCAGCTCGAGGACCAGACGTTCCCGAAGCGGTGCGGCCACCTGAGCGAGAAGACCGTCGTTCCGGCCGACGAGATGGTCGGGAAGGTCCGGGCGGCGGTCGACGCCCGCCACTCTCGGGAGACGCTCATCATCGCCCGCACGGATGCGCTCGCCGTCGAGGGCCTCGAGCCCGCCCTCGAACGGCTCCGGGCCTACGGGGAGGCGGGGGCGGACGTGCTGTTCCTGGAGGCCCCTCCGGACGCCGCCGCGATGCAGCGGGCCTGCGCCGCGCTCCGCTGGCCGATGATGGTCAACATGGTCGAGGGCGGCCGGACGCCGCTGCTCTCCGCGCGCGAGCTCGAGGGGATCGGCTACCGGATGGTGATCTTTCCGAACGCCGGGGCCCGGGTAGCCACGTTCGCCTTGCGCGAGCTGTACGCCACCCTCGCGCGGGAGGGGACGACCGCCCCGCTGCTCGACCGGATGCTGCTCTTCGACGAGCTCAATCGGGTCGTGGGACTCCCCGAGACCCGGGAGCGCGGCCGGAAGTACGCCGGGGCGACCGCTCGGACGGAGGACCGGTGAGCCGTCCGCAGACCCAGATCGAACGGATCCTATCCCGGCACTCCACCGAGTCCCCGGGGGCGCCGGTCGAGCCCGAGGATTTCGTTCAGGTGGAGGTCGACCGCCTGGTCCTTCTGGATATGGCCGCGACCCATCCGGAGTTCCTGGCCCACCTCCCCCACCGGGTCCACCGACCCGAGCGGGTCGCGTGGGTCTTCGACCACCTGGTCCCCCCGCCGACGGTCGAACTCGCGTCCGGCCTCGTGAAACTACGCGAACTCGCGACCCAGTGGGGGATCACGAACGTGGTGGACATCGGTCGGGGTGGGATCTCCCACCCGGTGATGGCCGAGCGCGGCTGGGTCCGCCCCGGCGAGATCCTCGCGAACACGGACTCCCACACCTGCGCCGCCGGTGCCCTCGGCTGCGCCGGTCGGGGAGTGGGAATGCTCGAGGTGATGAGCATCCTCTGCACGGGCCGTACGTGGTACCGGGTCGGGGAGACGGTCCGGTGCTCCCTCACGGGCCGTCTTCCCGCGGGCGTCGCCGGGAAGGACGTCTTCCTCTCTCTCGCGGGGGCGCACGGGGCGATCCCGAGTCGGAACATCGAGTTCGCGGGCGACGGCGTCGCCGCGCTGCCGATCCCGACCCGCCAGGCGATCGCGACGATGTGCGCGGAGATCAGCGCCGAGTTCGCCCTGTTCCCGCCGGACGATCGGGCGCTGGACTACGTCCGCGCGCGGATACCGGCGGGGGAACCGCTCGAACCGGCCCGGGCCGACCCCGAGGCCCAGTACGCCGAGGAGTGGACGGTCGACCTGAACCGGGTCGAGCCGCTCGTGGCCCTCCCGAACCGGGTGGCCCGGAACGTCCGTCCGGTGTCCGAGATGACCTCGGTGCCGATCACCCGGGCCGTCGTCGGCTCCTGCGCGAACGGCACGATCGAAGATCTCGAGGCCGTGGCCGAGGTGCTGAACGGGCGGCACGTCCATCGCGAAGTGGTCTTCACGGTTACGCCGAACACCTCCGAGGTGATGGCGGAGGCCGCGCGTCGGGGCCTGGTCGACCGCCTGCTCACCGCCGGGGCGCTCGTGACCAACCCCACGTGCGGTGCCTGCTTCGGAGGGCACATGGGCGTCCTCGGGGACGGGGAGGTCTGCGTCACCAGCACGACCCGGAACTTCCAGGGTCGCATGGGGTCCCCGCACGCGAAGATCTACCTCGCTTCGAGCGCGACGGTGGCGGCGAGCGCGGTCACGGGCCACCTCACGGACCCCCGCGCCCTCCTCCGGGGGGAGGACCCGCCATGAAGCTCGTCGGACGCGCCTGGGTCTTCGAGGACGACATCAATACCGACCTCCTGTATCCCGCCGCCTGCTTCCGGGTCCCGCCCTCGGAGCGTCCCCGGCTCACGATGAGCGCGAACCGCCCGGGCTGGTCGGCCGAGGTCCGGCCGGGCGACCTCGTGATCGCGGGCACGAACTTCGGCACGGGATCCTCCCGGCCGGCCGCCGACAACCTGAAGGGTCTCGGGGTCGCGGGCGTCCTCGCCGATTCGATCAACGGGCTCTTCTTCCGCAACGCGATCAACACCGGGCTCCCCGTGCTGGAAGCGCCGGGCGTTCGGGCCTTCGTTCGAGAGGGCGCGACCGTGGAGGTCGACCTCGACACGGGGTCGATCCGGTCCGAAGGGCGGGAGCTTCAGGGCCGCCCGCTGCCCCCGTTCCTGTCGCGGATCCTGGCGGACGGGGGCCTCCTGCCCCGGCTCCGCAAGGAAGGCTATATCGACTGACGGGGTTCCGCGCCGCCGAAGAGAGGGAGTTCGAATGCATCCGTGGGAGAGCGTGATGGGGGAGCTAGACCGACAGGTCATCGCGGCCGCCGGGTACGGCAAGGAGCGGCCGCTCGGAAAGGCGCCGGTGCTGCTGGTCATCGATCCGCAGTACAACTACGTCGGCGAGGACCTACCGATCCTCGATTCGATCCGAAAGTACCCGACCAGTGTCGGGCACGCGGCGTACGAGGCGCTCCCCAACCTCCAGACGCTGGTTCACGCCTTCCGCTCGAAGCAGCGACCGGTCCTGTTCACCACCGTCGCGCCGAAGGAGTCGCTCCTCCCGTTTTCGATCAGCGGACGCGTTCATGCCGACCGCAAGCAGGAGACGCTCGTCGCCGGCCACAAGGGAACCGAGATCATCGAGGCGCTCCGTCCGGCGCCGGGCGAGATCGTCATCGACAAGGCGTTCGCGAGCGCGTTCCTGGGAACGCCCCTCGCGACGATCCTCACCCTCCAGCACGCCGATACCGTGGTGGTCTGTGGCGGCACCACCTCGGGCTGCGTCCGGGGGACCGCGGTCGATGCCGCGGGCCTCGGCTACAGCGTGGTCGTGGTCGAGGACGCGGTCTTCGACCGGATCCAGCTGTCGCACGCGGCGAACCTCCTCGATCTCTGGATGAAGTACGCGAACGTCTTCCCGACCGAGCGGGTCGCGGACTGGGTACGGTCGCTGCCATGAGCACGCTCGTCCTCCGCAACGCCCGTCTCGTCTTCCCCCACCGCGGCGTCCTCGACGGCGAGGTCGGGATCTCGGAGGGCCGGATCGACGCGGTCGGGAGGGACCTCCCGCACGGCGATCGGGAGGTCGACCTCCACGGCGCCTTCCTCGGCCCCGGGATCGTCGACCCCCACACCCACGTCGGGATCTACCGGCCCGCCGGGGACGACGCCCGGACCGAGTCCGAGTCGGCGATCCGGGGCGGCGTCACGACGATGGTCACGTATTGGCGGGTCGGCGAACCGTACACGGACGGGCTCGTCCCGTACGGCCGTGCCTTCCCCGAGTTCCGCGCCCAGCTCGAGGGCCGGATGAACACCGACTTCGCGGTCAACCTCGGGATGTTGACGCGCGCCCACCTCGCCGAGGTCCCCGAGCTCGTCCAGACGCAGGGCGTGACGACGCTGAAGTACTTCGCCCACTACGAGGGCCGGGCCGACATCGGCAAGGACCTCGATTCGGGGTACTTCTATTCCCTCGCCGAGGCGGTGGCCCGGCTGAAGCCCGAGGTCCCGGCGGTCCGTCTGAGCGTACACAGCGAGGACCCGTACCTCGTTCGCGAGGCGACCGACCGGGTCAAGAAGGCCGGGGGGAACGACCTCGAAGCCTTCCGCCGCTCCCGGCCCGAGGTCGCGGAGGCCGTGGCCGTCGCCCGCCTCGGAGAGACCGCGCTCGCGACCGGGGCCCCGGTCTACTT
>JAKAPG010000052.1 GCA_021823085.1 Thermoplasmata archaeon
CGGCTGGGGTGCTGAGGTAGCAGCGCCCCCTCCGACAGGGCCCGGTCCTGAAACCAGCCGCTTCCGGGCACGCACGATCTCAGACCGCCTCGCGCACCAGGGCGCGCTCGAACGTCGCGAGGCCGGCCGCCATCTCTTCGGACTCGATCCCGATGTAGTAGGCGGTCATCGCCGGCGACGCGTGGCCGTAGATGTGCTGGATGTCGACGATCGGGACGCCGGCACGGTAGGCGACGCGGCCGAAGCTCCGTCGTAGGCGGTGCGCGGAGAGCTGGAACGGGAGGCCCGCGGACCGGCCCACGGCGGCAAGCCGCGAGTCGTACGCGGTGTCCCTCCAGGGGAAGTAGAGCTCGTGGCCGCGCCGATCGAGCGCGACCAGGGCGTTCCGCAGGTACGTCCCGAGCGGGATCGTCCGCGTGCCGGTCTTCCCCTCGATCCGCGCCTCGGCTCGATCGATCGCGAGCAGGACGTCCCGCCCGCGAAGCCGCCGAACCTCGGCGCGGCGCAGTCCGTTCATGCCCCCGGCCGCGACCAGGAGCCGGTCGTGGTCGTCGCGACAGGCCGACCACACCTCGGCGAGCTGCTCGCGCGTCAGCCAATCGCGCGGACCAGCCTGGGCATTCATCGCCCACAACTTGCGGTCCGCCGCGAGCTCGCACCCCTCCCAGCGCAGGAACCCGCGCAGCGCCTGGAGCTGGAAGTTCCGCGTCTTCGGCGCCCACTCGGTCGATCGCTTGATCCGCGTCACCAGGTCCGCGGTGATGTCGGCCGCGCGCGTTGGCGCCGGGCTGACCCCGACCCGCGCCCAGATCCCGGGTGTCTTCGAGCCGTCCCGTGCGCGCCCGCACTGGAAGCGCGCCAGCGCCATGCGGATCCCCTCCGCGTGTTCCGTCCCCCAAATCTTCGCCCCCTCTCGAACGTATTCCGTCGTCCGCTCGGTCCACCACCGCGCCCCGCCGGGCACGGTGTCCTCCGAAGGGGGGGATTGCGCGATCAGGTTGAAGCACCTTCCGCCCCGACGAGGGGGCCGGGTTGGCCGACGGCGCGCGTATCGTGCTCGTCGAGGAGGCGCTCGACCACGGACCAGAGGGGCTCGCCAGGGTACGCACGCCGCCCCTCGAGCCTGGACTTGACGGAGGCGGTGAGCACGATCGTCTTCGTCGCCCATGCCTCCCGGCCGCCTCGGTCACTCATAGGCACCTACAGGTGCCTACAGGCGACCGACTATTTAGAACCTAAGTTCCCGGTTACGACTTGATGCCCCCAAAGGTTCCGCTACAAAGGATGACGCTGACTCTGCCGCTGGAGCTCTACACGGACGTCCAGCAGATCGTGAAGTCAGGGCGACGCTGGATTTCCGAGGCGGACTTCGTCCGCCATGCGGTCGCTAACGAGGTAGACCGCTGGAAGCGTGAGCACCTCGGGTCGGTCCCGCCGGGCCGGAGCTGACCGTGCGCGGGACGCCCAGGGACTCGAGGATCCCCTCGCAGTTCACGTCACCCGCTCGGCGGATGAGCTCGAGCGCGAACTCCTTCACCTCGACGGGCACATCCGGGCGGTCCTTCATGGCGTTGTACACCGCGAGCGCGCCCTCTCGAAAGCCCCCGATCCGTTCCCTGTCGAAGCGGTTCACGTCCGTACCTCGGTGCGGAGTGAAGGTGCGGACCCGGGATTTGAACCCCGCGACTGGGGGTGGCTGAAACGGTGTCCGAGGCGAAAGAACGGGGAGGCACCGCGCTCGGGACCGCCTGGATCCTCCACGTCGTCGGGCTCGTCTTCCTCGCTCTGGGCGTCGCGGGTCTCGCGGAGTATGATCAGATCTTCTCGGCACTCGGTTCCACGGGGGGCTTCTCTTCTCCGACGCTCCTCTATGCCTCCGCGGCCGGATTCTGTGTGTCGCTCAGCGCCGCGTTTGCCTACGCCCTCTGGGCGAAAGACTCGATGCGGACGGGCCAGAGGGCACCTGCGATCGCGGCCGGTGCGCTCTCCGTGGTTGGTGGCGCGCTCGGGCTCCCCGCGTTCTTGGTCGGAGGGGTCCTGATCGTTATCGCTGGGTCGCTCTACCTCCTGTCGCACCCCCCAGGGGCCGCGGGGGCGCCCGCGCTCCCCGCCGCCCCGAAGGTCCCCTCGGTCCGCCGCTTTCCACCAACTGTTTGGGTTCGCTGTACGACCTGCGGGAAGCCAGTCGAGTGGCCCGCACGAGGCTGTCCACGCTGCGGAGATCCCCTCGATTCCTACCGTTGATGTAGTCAAGGCTTCCCTGCTTGGAGCGAGCCCGGGGGTCGGGTCCTGGCTATTCCGTGCGGAATACCGTCCGCCGCAGCTCATGTGAGCGCGCTGTAGACCGCGGCCGCCGCGGCAAGGGCGAACCCAGCGACCTCCAGGGCCATGATCTCCGCCAGCGCCAGACCCGCCCCTCGGTGGATCCCGCCGTGTGAGAGCAGGACGTTCGGTGCGTCGGTAAGGCTCAGGACCCTCCTTCTCCCTCGGTAGGCCGAGATGGCGAGCACCAGGAACCCGGCTGCGAGCGCGCTCCAGAAGACGGCCACCGCGAGCACGCCTCAGGTTAGGCGCTCCAACGCAAGAAGCGTGCGGGACAGGCCGGGGGGGCGGGGGCGGCCCTTCTCTCCTCTCTCCTCTCTCGGGTCGGAGGGGGAGGGAAAAGGTGCGGGGCAGCGGCGGCCGCCGCGTCCGCGGACGTCTCTGACGTGAAACGGCGTCTTTATCGTCAGACTTTCGAGTCTACCCCAGAGGCGAAAGTGGACCAGGCAGCCGGGCCGCGCGCGGGGGAGGAGGGATCTGCCCGGACGCGGCGGCGCGGCCGCGGGTACGATCGGGAGATTTCCGCCCACACGGTGCGGGGGATCGACCCCCAGGACCTCGCGCGGCTGCGGGCCGTGGCCCACGCGTACGTCGCGCCGCCGGGTCACTGGGAGGGAATCGAGCCCTGGTGGGTCTTCGAGTTCCTGGAGCTCACCGGCTGCGCTCCCATCGTCCTGGCCCGGGCGCCCCGGTTCAACCTTCGGTGCGAGCCCGACCCGGCGGACGGCCGGCTCCACGTACGGTTCACTCGCCACAAGAAGCGCGGGATCCCGGGCGAGCAGGACCTCCCGGTCGTGACCCTGGCGGATCCCGGCGCCGTGTGGATCCCCCAGCTGGTCGCTCGCTTCCGCGCGCGGCCGTACTCGGTCCAGTGGGTGGGCCAACTGCTCCGCGATATCGGAGAGGCGGCGGGAGTCGCCTGCTCGGCCCGGGCGCTCCGCCACACCTGCGGGATCCGGGTGGGCGGCGACTCGCGCGACCCGGCGGTCGTCCAGGCGTGGCTGAACTGCTCGGCGGTACAGGCCGTCCAGTACGTCAGGGTCTCGAGCTCGCGGGATCCCCGCGTCCTCGCACTGGCGCGGGACTGGGGGCAACAGCTGAGCGCTCCCGGTGCTTCGCTGTCCCCAGGTGGCGCCGCAGCTGGTCCTTCCGCTGGAACGTGATCCCGCACGGCTCGCAGCGGTGCCGGGGCCCAATCGTTCCCGCGATCGGGCCGCCCTTCCGTAGCTCCTCGGCCTTCACGTCCAGGGACTCGCGGCGGAACGACTTTCGGAACTTACGGTACTCGAGCCACATGGTCCGACGCTCCTCGGGCCAGTCGTGCGGGTCGGGCCAGGTGTACGGGCCCCACTCCCGATCGGGGAACCAGCCGATCCCCCGCGGCTTGGTGTACCGCTCCCCAGGGCGCGGGTGGACCTCGCCGTTCCCGCGGGACTTGACGCGCACCCAGTAGTCGACGAGGGAGTTCAGGACGGCCCCGTTGAAGAGGCCGATCGAGGGGATACAGATGATCGCGGTCGCGTGGGTGTCCCGCGAGACGATCATCGCCTTTGTGAGCAGGCGGGCCGCGTCCGACCAGAACTCGGTGCGGAGGAGCGAGTCCCCTGCGTCGTCCAGGATCCCGACCTCGTACCGCGAGAGGCTGTTCACGATGTCGAGGAAGTCCGCAGGCTTGTACGTCAGCTTCGAACGCCACTCGTCGCCGAAGCGCCGGTCGAGCTCGAACCCCATGTCGATAGCGCCCGCGCTCTTCCCCTGTCCCTTCCCGCGGACCGCGGTCCATAGGATCGTGTTGTCGTAGTCGCCCTCGAGGCGGTCGTATCCCATCCGGCGGCGCCACTCGGCGAACCAGTGCGCCCGGACGGCCGCGGGCGAGTGGTACGGGGTCGCCTCCTCGCGGCCGTACACGTCGTCGGCGAACCGGGCGAGCGACGTTCGGGATCGCGCGGTCCCGTAGACCTCCGCGGCGAACGCGGTCAGGCCGCCGGGATCTTCGGGGGCGGCGCTCACGCCCCCAGGGACTCCTGATCGGAGCCCCCGATCTGGCGCCACAGCGCCTCGAGGCCGGGCTCGAGCCCGTGTTCCTCGACGTAGTCCAGGAGCCAGGCGCGCTCCTCGTCGCCCAGGGCGCCCCCCCGCAGGAGGCGCCGCGCGCGGACGGGCGACCCGAGGACCTGGCGGATGTACCAGCGGACCACAGGGCTCCGCGCGAACCCGAGGAGGTGGATGTCGGCCTTCGCGTGGGTGCGGAGGAACCGCCGACCAGCGTGCCAGCCCTCGCGGGACGACTTCGCCGCGGCCTTCTCGAGGGCCTCGGTGAACTTGGTGTACGCCGCCCGGTGTTGGACCGCCAGGGCGCGGAGGTCGAGCTCGCGCGCCGCGGTCCCGATGAGCGCGCGCTCCTCGGCGAGCTCGAAGACCTCCCGCTGCGCGTCCTCGACTTGGGCCCTCAGGCCTTCGGTGTCGGGGCCTGACGAGGCCTCGCGCGATCGCCGCCCCATCAGGTCGCCCCCCTCTTCTTGACCCAATCACGCACCTGGTCGTCCGCGGCGCGCGGGCTCGGGGTCGGGGCGACCGTCTGATCCAGGAGGCGCTCGACCTTCCCGAAGGCCCCGGCCGGGTCGGTCGGCGTCCGGTCCTCCTCGACCTTCCGCTCGAGGAACCGGAGCCACTCGCGCTCGTCCATGATCGCAGCCTCGTGGCGGATCGCCAGGTCCTCGAGCGCCTTCAGCGCGATCGGGGAGTCCGGGTACTCCTCGGCCATGCGGAGGGCCAGGGCGATCTTGTGGCCGTAGTCCAGCGCCTGGGCCTTCAGCGACACCTTGAGCTCGGTGTACGCGACGAGGACCTTTTCGAGGGCCATCCCGACCTTCGAGACGTGAAGTGTTCCGCTGATCCAGCCCTCCACGATCACCGCGCCCTGTTTCGAGACCGCCGCGACGAAGGCCCGGCTCGGCGTCACGTAGAGGAGGAACCCGACGTGCGCGGGCTCCTCGACCTTCCCCCGCAGCGCCTTCCGGTGGTACTCGGCGATGGCCTCTCGGGTCCGCTTCCGCCAGGGGAGGACAAAGACCCGCGGCTTCGCGACCTGGAGGGGCTTCGGCCCTCCCGGGAACTCCGCATACGCGTAGTACTCGGCGTAGATGTCCCTCCGTACCGATCGGAAGCCCTTCATCCGGCGCCGCAGCGGCGCCTGGCTGATCGTGCGATCGTCCAGGTAAGTCCGAACGCCCAGGAGCCGGAGGAACGCCCCGGCGCCACCGGGGCCGATGTACTCGTCCCCCTCGGGGCCGGGGTAGACCCGGAAGAACTTCTGATCGACCAGGCCTTCCCCGCTCTCCACGTCCGCGACGGGGTATCGGACTTTGTACTCCCTGGCCTCGGTCGGGAAGAGGGCCAACCACGCGTAGATGCCGGCGAGGACCACCGGCGCCGCGACCAGGGCCTCCGGCATCTGCCCCACCGGAATCAGGGACAGCGGGTAGTCCGACTCGAACCAGCCCGCGAACGCGATCGCACCGAAGACCCCGGCCACCCCGAAGGGCCAAACGCGCTCTACGTGGCGGGCTCGGAACCGGACCGCGGTCGCGATACCGATTCCGACGAGGAAGAACAGGACGACGTAGAACTCGAACCCGAAGTCGTGGAGGAGCAACTGCGGGTAGTTCGTGGGGATCGGAGTCCCCGCGCCCGGGGTCACGATCGTTACTCCGATCGTGGCCCCCAGGATCGAGACCGTCAGGTTCTCCGGTGAGTCCACCTGGGGGACGGTGAGCTGGTCTTCCTGAATCTGCCCCGCGGCCGCGGTGGTTGTGGCATTCGACCACTGGACGTTGTACGCCTCCGTCACGCTGCGCGAGACGGTCGTGTTGTTGGGACCCGGCGCGTAGACCGTCACCGAGTGGAGCTGGAACTCCTCCACCGCGATCGGTACGGTGCCGTTAGGGATCGACTCGGGGGTGTAGAGTCCGAAGATCACCACGTCGCCGACGAGCGTCCCGCCATTCAGGAGGCCACACGTGGACCCCGGGGACTGACCCGGCTGGAAGAAGGCCACGAGTGACCCGTAGGCTCCCTCCTCGCCGGGGAAAAGGGGCGAGGAGGGACACGCCCCCGTCCCCTGCGGCGGCGGGGGGTTCGGGCTGACCGAGCTCGCCGCGGCCACCGGCAGCATGATCGGCCCCAGGGCGAAGGCCATCACCACGATCGTCACGACCACGCGCTTCATCGGTTCCGCTTTCCCGCCTCGACTCCGATCGCCACGGCGGCCACCAGGACGCCGGCCGCGAGCCACACCGCGATGGGGATGCCGAGGAACCCGGTCTGCCCCAGGTCGACCGCAGGCGGGGACGCGACGACCTCGAAGGTCTCGTTCGTCAGGCCCGAGGGATCGAACGAGGTGGATGCGACGCCCTGGAGCGTGGCGATCACGGCCCGGCTCCCCACGTAGACGCCGGTCGCGTTCCAGGACTCGATCGCGTACTGGCCGCCGGGGATGAGGCCGCCGAACGCGATCCCGAGCGGAGGTGCGGAGGCGGAGTTGGCACCCACCCGGTAGTACGTCGGCTCGACCTCGATCGTGTAGTTGAACCCGTCGTAGAGGAGGTTCGGCGCGGGGCCCGCTAAGGTCGAGTGCTCCACCGTAGGTGACCTCGAACTCACGTTGATCGAGGGGTTCACGACCCAGGCGTACGAGGTCCCGAGGCCAGCGAAGCCGTCGTCCTGCGCATGGGTCGAGTTGTACACCGCGGCGTGGTCGCCGAAGGAGAGGCCGGTCGTCCCCGCCACGACCTGGATCGCGTACGTCGTCTGACTCGAGTTGTGCGTGGCGAGGACGATCGGAACGGAGATCGAGGACGCGAAGGCGCCCGCGGGCGCCGGCTCCGGGACGTAGACATTCCCCGAGAGGTGGGTTCCAGAGCCCTGAGAGTGGGCGAAGATCGCGGCCTTCGTCGCGTTGTCGAGGCCGAGGAACCAGTTCCCGGTCACCGCGAGAGGAGCCCCGTCGTCCTGGATGTACGCCGTGAACGGCGTGGTGAAGAACCGCCCCGGCACCGGCCCCGCGGCCTCCACCCCATCGAACAAGCAGTCGCGAACGGTCCCCGGAACCCCCGCGCCCGATTCGGGCTCCAGTACGACATCGGCGGGTGTGCCGGTTCCCCCGAGCCATGACAAGAACGAGTCGTGGACGAGCGCGAAACCAGCGGGGACGCCGGCCGGGTCATAGAAGACCGCCATCCCGTTGGGATATGCGAGCTGGGGTCGTCCGCCCGGGCAGGGGATCGCCCCGATCAGGCACTGGAGCGACTGGTTGAAGAAGCCAATCCCGAGCGTGTTGTTGGCGAAGTCAAACCCGGTGACACCGGCGGCGTTGATGACCGCGACCACGTTCATGGAGATCTCCGGGTAGAGGTTCGACGCCACGGTGACGCCGCTGCCATCCACTCGAAGTTCCAGGTTGGGCTGGTCGTTCCCCGTCACGTTCACGAGGTTGTGCGCGAAGACCGTCCCGGCGTAGAGGCTGAACTGGAGACCGAGCAGGAGCCCATAGTGGCCGCTCGCGGCCTCGGCTGCGACCGTCGCCGGCGAATAGCCGTTGAGGAACTCAGAACCCTCGACCGAGGAGTTCGGCCCGAAGGAGAACGACTCGTTCGCGCCTCCGAGCGACGAGAGATTGACGAGGGAGTCGGCGAAAATCCCCAGGTTGAGATACACCGACCCCTGGACCACTGATGAGCTCGGCGTGGACGTGATCAGCAAGTGGGTGGCGTTCCCCTTCCCGTCGGTCGGCGGCTCGGTATCCAGGGCCTGGTTCACGCGGAGCGCGATAGAGTTCGAGAAGGAGTCGTCGAAGAGGTTCGAGTAGTACCCCGTATCGTAGGACCCGACCGAGATCGAGGACTGAACGAAGGAGTCCAGGCTCGCGTTCGTGGTCCCCGCGGGAGCGCCTGTGCCCTTGTATGGGGCGTTCTCTATCGTGGAGTTGTACACCGACGATCCGCGGAACGCCTGGGGGAACTCCCCGAGGGTGGAGTTCTCGACGTAGTCGTTCGAGTAGGCCAAGCCCGGGGGCAGCGAGGCCGCTCCGCCATTCGCGACATCGGACAGCGCCACCACCGAGTTCCGAACTGTCGGACCCAGAGGGAGGCCCGCTGGCTCGTCCCCCAGGATGAGGACCGAGTGGTCCACGTAGAAGTCCTCCCCGATCGCGGAGTTCACGATCGCGTCACAGGGGGTCGCGCTGAAGCAGAAGGGGAAGGGCTCGAGGACCGAGACGACCGTGGAGTTCACGATGCGGATGGTCGCGGAGAGAGTCCCCGACTGGTTCCAGAGGATCAGGTCGTTAGAGAAAGTGAGACTCGCGGCGCCCGCGATCGAGATCCCGCCGGACACCGTGACCGTACCGCCCGAGACCACGGTCGAAGTGGAGACCTGCCACCAGTTGACCGAGTTCCCGTACGGCGACGGGAACGCTGATCCCGTCACGGTCGCCGAAGTGGCCCACTGCGCGAAGGGGTCCGCGAAAGTCCTCGAGTAACCGGTCTCCCCTGTGGTGAATGTGAACGGGCCGTCGGTGGCGTTCCCCATGAAGTACCGGAGCCCCGTGAGTGGCTGGGACCAGCCATCGGTCGCGACGTAGTACGTAAAGTCGGTGTCGATCCGCGTGAACACGGCCGTCCGGTTCCCGGCGGCGACCGCCGAGGCGATCACTGGCCCCGTCGCGCTCCCGTTCAGGAGGCTGATCGTGATCTGGGGGAAGTTGGTGGTGTACCGGAGTGTCAGCGTGGCCTTCGCGGCGGGCCCGTTCCCCACGGCCGCGATAGTCCCCGAGACCGGCAGGAGGTAGACGGTGGTCGCCGCGGAGGTCCCGTTCAGCGTGAGTACGTCCGGCGAGGTCCAGTTCACCCAGGAGGCCCAGGCGGTCGCGTTCGCGTACAGGGCGTAGTGGCCCCGCGGGACCGTGAGCGTCACCGTCCCCGAACTCGAGGTCCTCCCCGCGGTGAAGGCGCCGGTGGTCACGTTCTGGAGGGCGACCGCGATCGCCACCGCGGCAACGTGGGAGGAGGACGTCCCG
>JAKAPG010000053.1 GCA_021823085.1 Thermoplasmata archaeon
TCCCGACCGGAGCGGGTCTTCGAACTCCCCACCGGCGATCAAGCCCAGCACGTGCGACGCGTCGTAGAGGACCAGCGCGTCGACCGACCTCGCGGCCTCCACGATCTCGGCAAGAGGGTACGGGAACAGGAAGAAGCTCTGGCCGAGCACGACGGCCTGGGGTCGCTCGGATTGAATCGTCGTTGCGGCGGCCTCGGCGAGGACCGAGTGACCCACCCCGTCGGCCGGCAGCGGCCGCATCGTGTAGCCCAGGAGGGCGGGGATGAACCCCGGAGCGTAGCCATCGTAGCCGCCGTCCTTCGGCTCGATGGCGAGGATCTTGCTCTTCGCCGGCAGGAGGGGAGCGAGCGCGCTCAGCGCGGCGATGTGACCCGAGAGCGGCCGGACGGTCGCGTAGCGACCGTGGAAGAGCCGCGCCGCCGCCGCGTTGCCGAGCTTCTCGATCGCGTCGGTGTAGCGCGTGCCCGTGTAGGAATTGTCGATCTTCTCACCGTGCCACTCGGAGTCGACCGGCAATGTGTAGCGCCCGGCGAGGTCGCTGCCGAGGTATTTGCGGGCCACGGGGCTGACGGCGTTCTCGCTCGGAAGGAGGTTGAAGACCGAGCGGCCCCGCCACCGTTCGTGCGCGCGTACGAGGCGTGCGAGCTCCGCTTCCTCGGCGCGGGGGCCGGCGGGCGTCTCGGTCACGAGGAGGTTCGGGGAGAGAACGGCGCGGCGCCTTCGGCGCGCTTGCGATGCTCGCGGTGGCCGCACCGCGGGCAGACGAGCTCGCGTCCCGAGGGAACGAGCAGGCCGTGGCAAACCTGGCACCGCGCGCTGATCACGCCGAGGTCGGCGGGAGCCGTGGTGAGCTTGATCGACGGGCGGGACTGGAGGACCTTCGCCAGCAGGATGTCTCCGACCGCGAACTCATCGGCGAGCGACTCCGTGAAGCCGTCCTTCGCCTTCGAGATATGGACGGTCCCCTCGGGGGTGCCCGGGATCCCGCGGCCGGCGGGAGCGGCGGCGACGATCGTGCAGATCGCCATCGCGCTCTTCAGTTCGTTCACGCGCGCGTAGACGACGTCGCCCTCATTGAGCGTCGGCACGCCGTTGGCCGCGTCGACCCGAACGGTACGGTCCCGCGCGTCGATCGTGGGCCGGCCGGTGACGCTCGCGAAGATCCGGCCGGAGGCCTCGTAGGTACCGCGGCCCGGAACGAATTCCTCGGCGGCGCCCAGATACTCGCCGGGAACGACGAACTTCGGTAGCTCGGTGGGCGTCATGATTGTGCGTCGGTTCGCAGGACCCAGAGGTCGACGTTCAAGCGCACCCTCGCTCGGCGATGGTGTCCGAACACCCGGGGGAGTTCCCAAGGTACCGGCCGGCTCGCGTCGACGTGAGCGTTGCGCTCGACCGCAAGGCGCGTTATAAAGGTTCGGGACTCCGCCGAGGCGAACGCGTAGACCGCCGAACGGCCGAGCGCGAACGCTCGGTCCCAGAACGGGCGATCCGCCCCCCGCTGCTGCGCGCCGAATGGCGGGTTCATCACCACGGTGTCGACGGGCCGATCGATCCTGCGCACATCCTCGTTGCGCAATTCGACCTCGACGCCGGCGGTGAGGGCCGCGCGTCGTGCGATCGTGAGGGGGGCCGCGTCGACGTCGACGCCAACCACCGGGTGCGCGCCCAGGACCGCCGCACCGATGGCAAGCCGTCCGGTACCGCATCCGAGGTCGAGGACCGAGCGCCCGACGAGATCCCCGCGGGAGTACGCGGTCTCGAGAAGGAGCGCAGCGGCCTCCGCCGGAGTCACGATCTGCTCCAGCTCGGGTCGCGCCCGAACGAACGGCGGCACGCGTTCGAGCGCGCGAACGAGGTCGGCGTGGCGCATGGGGCTACCGACCCTAGGGAGACGTGGGACGGATGCGGGGAGCCGGATTCGAACCGGCGTACGCCTTCGCGACAGGATCTCTTCGGCCAGCGATGCGCGGCGCGCCCACCGACTCTTTAAGTCCTGCGCCGTTGCCGGGCTTGGCTATCCCCGCGCCCGCCGAACCGTCGCCGCCTACTGGGCGGGCGGCGCTTCGGCCTCGGCCGGGGCCCGGCCCGTCCGGGCGGAGGCTTTCTTGAGCGAGACCCGGCGCGGGAAGTACTTCAACAGCACCACGTCGTTCACGGCGGCGACCCAGCGGTACGGTACGTTGACCGGCCGAGGGTCCTCGACTAAGACCGGGCTGGCCTCGCTCAGGAACAGGCCGTCGACCTTCGCACCGTCGACGTCGACGACGACGTTGTCGACGTCGCCCAACAGCCGGCCGTCCGCGGTGTAGATCTGTCGCCCCAAGAGCTCGGTCGCCTCAACCAGCATGGATCTCCCCGACGAGTCGATGAACTGGGTCGGCTTCTTATGCCTTGTGCCGCACGGGGCGCTCACCGGTGGCGGACCGCGTCCCGCCCCGGTCCTGCATCCGGTACATCTCGACGAGCTCGCCGCTCGTTGTCGCTTCCGTCGCCGACTTGTCCGTCCGGTAGCGACCCGTGAACCTCGGGAAGCGCAGCGCGAGCCCCGCGTCGGGACGGAGCACCCCGATCCCGGCACGGTGGATGGGGCTCACGGTCAGCTCGGCCCCTTTGACCTCGAGGACGAGGGAGGGACGGAACCACTGATCCGGCGTCAGCCCCGTATCGACCTCGGGAGGCGCGCGATCGACGCGGAACGGCTCGAGGCGCTTCGGGAGCTCCGCGAGCGCGGCGTCGTCGAACCCACTACCGACCTTGCAAAACGTCTCGAACCGATCGCGGTCGGGTCGATAGACCGCGAGCAGGAGCGCGCCATACGTTCCCGCCCGGCGCCCCCGGCCGTGGAAGGCACCGACAATTACCCCATCGATCGAGTCGGCGAGATGGGTCACATAGTCCCGCTTGTACTTGATCCACCAGAACCCCCGCGCGCCCGGACGGTAGCGGCTTCCCTCGGCGAGGGACTTTGCCATCACCCCTTCGGCCCCCGCGCCGACGACCTCTTCGAAGTACTCGTTCGCCTCCTCGACGTTCGTGACCGTCCGCTCTTCGGCGATCCGGATCCGTTCGCTCGGCCGCACGAGCTTCTCGAGGACCGCTCGCCGCTCAGGGAAGTCTCGCTCGTAGACGAGCTCGTCACCCGCGAGAAGGACGTCAAACGCAAACAGGGCCACCGGCACCTCCTCGAGGGCCTGCTCGAGATCGTGCTTGCGCCCCCGTCGCTTCGCGACCTCCTGGAACGGCCGGATCGCACCGGTCCCAAGGTCGAAAGGGACGCACTCCCCTTCGAGGATCGCCGGGTGCGGGTGCACGGCCGACGGGAGCGCCCTCACCAGATCCGGGAACTGCGGTCCGATCTCTTCGAGTCGGCGGGAGAAGAGGCGAACGCTCCCGTCCTTGGCGATGTGCGCCTGGACCCGGAGTCCATCGTACTTGTACTCGAGCGCGGCCCGACCCCCCATGCGCTGGAGGAGCTCCTCGAGGCTCTTCGCGCGCTCGGCGAGCATCGGCCGGATCGGCCGTCCGACCTCGAGACGGATGGAATCGAGGCCGGCCAATCCACCTGCCGCGAGCCGTTCGGCGATCATTCCGAGGTCGCTCGTGAGGTTGAATGCGATCTCGATCCGCTCGCGAGCTTCCTTTCCTTCGGAGGCGAAGGCGGTGGCGAGGGCGTCCAGAATCGTCATCTCGCGGACGCCGACCCGTAGCGTACCCATCACAAACCGAACGAGGTACTTGCCTTCCAACGGCGTCGCGCGTCGAAGGAGATCGACCAGGATCTTGACCTTCGTCTCCTGCGAACCCGCGCCCGCCGCGCGGGCGATCTCGGTGAGGCCCTCGTAGACCTCGAGGAGCTCGAGCGGCCCATCGTTCTCCACACGACGGACGTCGCCCAGGAGCTCGCCGGCGGTCGTTCCGAGATCCCCGCTCGCTCGGGATCGCCGCGCCACCGACTCGACCGTCTGGTGCGTGGCTTCGGCGACCGCCTTACGCGCGAGCGATTCGGCGACGCCGAGCTCGACCCCTTCGTACTCGGGACGCAACGATCCCTGAGAAAGATACAGCGCGCTCGCGAGCTCGCGACCCCTTAGGGGGCGGAGGAGATCGACCAGGATCGAGCGCATCTCGAGGCGCTTGGTCGTCGCCTCGATCCGCTCGTAGACGTTCGCGAGTTCACGGTACTGCATGTCGACTTCCCCGGAGGACCGCGGATCGAAGCGAGCGCAGGTTTTCGACCACCGACCCGTGACCGTAGACGCTGTTGCCGCAGACGAAGAACGTCGCGCCCGCGCGAGCCGCGGGAACGGCGGTCTCTGGCGTGATTCCACCGTCGACGGACAGGTCCGCTCCGGGATTTCGATCGTCGAGCGCGCGACGGGCCGCCTCGATCTTCGGGAGCACCGAAGGGAGGAACGCCTGCCCCGAGAATCCGGGCTGCACGCTCATCACAAGGACCTGATCCACCCGCTCGAGGACACTGTCGATCCGATCGAGCGGCGTGTCCGGGCGGAGAGCGATGCCCACCTCTGCCCCTAGCTCGTGGGCCGATCGAACGACCGTCGCCGGATCGTCCGTGGTCTCCACATGGAAGACGAGCGTGTCGCCCCCGGCCGAGCGGAACGACCGGAGGTACCGGAGCGGGTCGGAGATCATCAGGTGGATGTCCAGCGGCAGTCGAGTCCGCGCGCGCACGGCGCGCACGAGAGAAGGGCCGAAGGTGATGTTCGGGACGAAGTGTCCGTCCATCACGTCCAGGTGAAAGGCGTCGCTCCCCCCGCGTTCCGCCTCTCGAATGGCCGAGGCGAGGTCCGCGAAGTCGGCGCTCAGAAGCGAGGGAGCGAGCCGGAGCGGTCGACGCGTTGCGGCCACGGGCAACCGAGCGAAGCCGCGTATTTGGAGGCTCGCACTTCCTCCGGCCCTCGCGTGATCACGCCGATGTTTCGGCCGAACGCATCCGCCGACAAACGTTCGGGATGGTGCCGATTCCAACGGCAGGCCAGAGGGCGGCGCTCAACCGTCCGCCCTGACCGAGCCCGGGCCTTTCGGTCCGGAACGGGTGTCGCGACCTCACGGGGTGGTCGTCCTCGTACGTTCCCCTTCGAGGTCATCCCGGTCGCGGTCGCGCGCCGGAGGGGGATCGGAGAGACTTGGTCGGCCGTTGCTCGGGGGATCGGCGTTCGTCCGGGGGTGCTTCGGGCTTGCGTGGCCGAGCTCCCGCGGACCCTGAGCGCGCACAAAACCCCCACCCAGCCCTCTCGTCTGCCGCGGCCGAGGGGTTGGTCCAAGTCGCGACCGTTGAGATGGGTCGCAGCACCCAGGGCAGATAGAGGCTGCCGCCAAGGCAGGACAGCTCTCTATCGGTCTGGGCCTCCGCGCAGCCACAGGGCACTTCCTCCCCGAAGATCGGGCAGCGGGTAACGGTCAGATTCCCCGATCCGCCAACACCGCCCAAGGATGAGGCGTTGGGAGACGCCATCTCGCGGCCTATCGGGGTCGGCGAGGTCGGCAGCGGCGTTTTCGTCGAATGACTAAATACCGGGAGCCCTTGGAAATTT
Organism: Thermoplasmata archaeon; assembly: GCA_021823085.1. Lineage (GTDB taxonomy): Archaea > Thermoplasmatota > Thermoplasmata > Lutacidiplasmatales > UBA184 > Lutacidiplasma. The sequence continues at coordinate 5,559 of JAKAPG010000053.1, forward strand.
TCAGCAACCCAGGCAAAGGAACGCGCGGAGACCCCCTATGCGGATGTGGATTTACGTGGTGCGGCGCGTCGCCCTCATCGTCCCGATCATCATCGGGGTGATGACGATCACCTTCGTTCTCGTCAACGCGCTCGGCCAGACCGCACAGATCCAAGCGGCATTCGGGAACCCCCCGGTGCATGGGACCATCCACACCTACGATCCGACGATACCGTGTTCCGACATCACCCCCGGCGCGAACGGTACCTGCGCGAATCCGCTCTATGAAAAGTATGCAGGCATCTTAGGGCTGAACAAACCGATCTTCGATCGCAGCATGACGTTCCAGTGGGGCGATGTTGCCAACTTCAGCACCGCCGTCAAGGCGACACCCCTCGGGGGACTCATCAAGGGGAAGCCGGTGGCATCGGTACTCTCCTGGCTCCTACCCTACACCATCGAGCTCGCACTGCTTTCGCTGGCCGTCATCCTTGCGGTCGCGATTCCACTCGGAAACCTCTCGGCGGTCTATCGGAACCGTCCGGTGGACCAGGCTTCCCGGGTCATGTCGTTCTCCGGATACGCTTTACCGGCGTTCCTGTTAGGTTCGCTAATCGTGCTCGGAATCATCTTAGCGTTAGGAACGGGACACTTCCTCTACACGCCTTGGTGCTCCACCGGTGAGACCGGCCTACAAGAGATCACGGGTTCCTGGCCGTCGGTCCAGCAGTTCGGCTCCTGCGGTTACGCGGGAGGATTGGCAACGAACTATGGATACCCAGGATGGCTCACCGCCGGCGTAATCAGTCACCCCACGGGGTTCCCGACCATTGATGCCCTGATCCACGGACAGGGGTGGCTGGCCCTCGACACTATCCTCCGAATGCTCCTGCCGGCCATGATCATCGCCTTCGGGACGATCGCGATCCTGCTTCGCTTCGTCCGCAACAGCATGTTGGAGGTCATGAACCTCGACTTCATTCGAACGGCCCGCTCGAAGGGAGTTCCGGAATCGACCGTGATCCGCCGGCACGCTGGGCGGAACTCGATGAACGTCACCATCACGGTGCTGGGGCTATTGTTCGCTTTCTTCCTTGGGGGTTTCCCCGTCATCGAGGATGTTTTTTCCCTCAACGGGGTCGGGCTCATCATCACCTACTCGGTCCAATCGTCGGGCGGCGGGTACGACTTCGGACTGATTTTTGGCTCAGTGCTCCTATTCACGTTCCTCGTCGTGGCGGCGAACCTCATCGTCGACATCCTCTACGCCTATCTCGATCCCCGGGTGAGGCTCGGATAGATGGAGAGCAGCTCGCCGCCTCCCCCCTCCGAGCCCCGCGGCGCCCGAAGGCGCGCATGGGCGGCCCAGATCGACTCGTGGAAGCGCACCTGGTACCTTCTGCGGCAGAACATCCTCGCCCTCGTCGGGATCGCGATCATCTTGGGTCTGGTGGTGATGGCTCTCTACGCGGCCACGCTTCCGCTACCGTGGAACAACCTGACGAACTACTGCGCGAATTCCCCTCTGCCTGGGTGCGTGCACTTTTGCACGTACACGAGCGGACCTCCCCCGGGACCGAACTGCTACAAGGTGAACAGCCAGTTCCCTGCGTTCGTGCCGCCGACCCTGTCCTTGTCCGGAGCCGGGGCGTTACCCTTGGGATCCATCGCGCTCTTGCCGAGCAGCCAGTACGTCCACAACACGTGGGATGGACTTTTGCGGGGAGCCGACTGGTCCCTGATCATCTCCGTATCGATCGTCGTCGCGGGGGCGATGATCGGCCTCATCCTTGGCGGGATCGCGGGATTCTTTGGGGGCACCGTGGACGAGGTGCTCATGCGCATCGTCGATATATTCCTCTCCATCCCCCAGTTGTTGTTCGTCATCGTCGTGGTGGCCGTGTTCACTACGTTCGCCGTTCCCGGCCTGCCCGGGATCGGCTCGCGGGTCTTCCTTCTCATCATCGCGTTCATCGTAGTGTGGTGGCCGTTCTACACGCGCCTGGTCCGAGGGCAGGTGCTGGTCACTCGCGAGCAGAAGTACATCGAGGCCGCTCGCGCGAGCGGCGCGGGCCGTGGACGGCTCATCTTCCGTCACATTCTGCCCAACAGTATGTACCCGGTCTTCATCCAGATGTCCTTGGACGTCGGCACCATTCCCCTCTTGATTGGGGCTCTCTCCTATCTCGGGTTCAACCTGTTCGGGGTGTCGACCGGAAATTCGTTCCCAGAGTGGGGCTCCCTCTCGGCGTTCTCGCTGTTGCAGTTCAACGCGGTCCTGTCGTCCTGTTCCGTCGGAACGTGCGTGTTTCCGTGGTGGCAGATCTTCTTCCCCGGCCTCATGCTGTTCCTCTTTGCTATCAGCGTGAACTTCTTCGCCGACGGCCTTCGGGACTCCTTGGACCCGAGGCTCCGGAGGTAGGCGGTGGCCGCGTCAACTGTAGAGTCTCGGACCGTAGGCCCCGTACCCGATGGACCCGTCTCACGGACCGATACCGAACCCCACCCGGAGGCACCGTCCGCAGCGTCGACCGGCGACGAATACGTTCTGAAGGTGGAGGGACTGAGGACGTACTTCTTCACGTACGACGGAATCGTTCGCGCTCTTGACGGTGTGTCCTTACGCGTCATGCCCGGGGAAACGCTGGGTCTCGTAGGTGAGACCGGGTGCGGAAAGAGCGTCACGGCGTTCTCGATCACTCGATTGGTGTCGGACCCACCCGGTCGGATTATCTCCGGAAGCGTGCGGTTCCGGGGTGCGAACCTGCTGTGGAACCTCGAACGCGAGGGTCGAATCATCGAACGTCCGAACCGGCGCCCCAAGGTCAAGCGATACCTGCGAGAGATGAAGGCCGGGAACGAGCGGATGAGCGCGATCCGTGGCGTCGGGATCGGGATGATCTTCCAAGAGCCGACCCAGGCCATGAACCCGGTCTTTTCCATCTCCGATCAGGTCGGGGAGGCTCTCGCGCTGCACCGCGGGCGGGAGATTTTCGGCGAACTCCTTCGATTCAACCCCTCCCTTCTGGATAGTCCGTCCGTCCGGCAAGCGCTTGAGCGCATCGTCGACGTGGCCGCGAAGGGCCCGCCTTCGGATCTTCGGAGCGCCTGCACCGACCTCGCGCAGCAGCTCGGCGTGCGGACGGCGGGCACCCAGCTCTTCTACTTCGCCCAAGAGCACGCCGGCCAAACGGACTTGCGCCCGGAGGACATGGTCCGCGCCCTGGGGCGGCTTCGGCTAAAGAGGCTCCAGCGCCGCTACCTCGAGCACCGCTGGCGGATGCTCGACTACCACCTCCGCCTCAACGAGGTTTACCTGAAGGAGATGCGGGAAGGGCGGTCGCACGAGGGCGAGAGGCGCGCTCTGTACCTTCTGCAGGCCGGAGAGAAGTGGAGGCACTTTTACTTCGGGCTCTGGGGGATCCGGGGGATGACCCAGCGGGCGCTCAAGCAGGAGCTCTTCTGGCGCGTCGTTGGGACGCTCGAGAGCGTTTCGATCGCCAATCCCGTCCAGGTAGCGCGGGGCTATCCGCACGAGCTCTCGGGAGGGATGATCCAGCGCGTGATGATTGCGATGGCGCTCGCGCCGGATCCGGCGGTTCTCATCGCCGACGAGCCGACCACCGCGCTCGATGTGACCATCCAGGCGCAGATCCTCGATCTGATGCGTGATCTCAAGCAGCGCGTGGGGTCCGCGATCGTGCTCATCACCCACGATCTCGCCGTGGTGGCGGAGGTCGCCGACCGCATCGCCATCATGTACGCGGGCCAGATCGTCGAGGAGGGTCCGGTGCGCGAGATCTATCGCCACCCGCTCCACCCGTACTCACAAGGGTTGCTGGCCGCG
>JAKAPG010000054.1 GCA_021823085.1 Thermoplasmata archaeon
GGCACTCATCCAGGCGATTTTAGTCGCCCTCGTGTTGTCCTCTGGTGCGTTGACGGGATCCTTACTCCCGGCTGCTCAGGGGTCGGGAAGTCTTCGGCGGTGGGCGCGTCGCAACCCCGGGGCGGGCGATCCTCCTCCCTCCTAGTCGGTCCGGTCGGCGGCGAGGCGTCAACGAATGAACCGGGCTAGACGACTTGCCCGCGAACACTTCAACCAAGTCGCCCGTCGTGGCACCGCCCCGCCGGGCGGGACGGAGCGCCTCTCCCGTACCGCGCTTTCGTCATAGAACGGCCAGGAATCGCGATAGGCAGGACTAAATATCAAATCCGAGTTTTACGTCAGTAATCCATACGGTCCATACCTATTTACTTGTAAATCCCCCCGTGTCCACTCACGACGGCCCATGGAAGACGTCTCGGACGGTTCGCTATGGAGTGCTCTCCCTCCGAGCGGGATGGGTCTCCGAACTGGTACGACGACCTCCGCGGGGTCCGCCCGGGGCATCCGATGCTCTTCGGCGAAGCCGACGATCGACGATTTCACTTGGCGGTCGTTGACCATACACGAGGAGGACTGTGCGACCGAGCCGGCAAGGAGCGATCCGCGGGATCGTGAGGCTCGGGTCCACGCCGGCCCGCTCGATCGATGGTGGAAGAGCGAGGGGCGCTGACCGATGCCCCACGCGATCGGGAGGGAGGAGCGAACCGTTTCGTCCCGTGACGTGCGTGCGATGCGCCATCGCTTGCGGGCCCCGCGCGCAGAGCCCGAGCTCGGGTAGACCCGGTCGCAGTACGGGGCGCGGCGGGCTCGAGTCGCGGAATCCCCGAGGCTCACGACCGCACGTTGTCTAGGACGGCAGGTCTACGAGGGGGCAGCAGTTTCCCGAAGTCGGTCGAAGGGTTTCGCGCATCCATCCCGGCATCGGGAGGTCGATCGCGCGAACGACCCGGCCGGGATGGTCGGCAGACAACCGATCGTGCCATCGATTCAGCGCCTCCACCACTCGGAAGTATGCCCGGTCCCGCGCGGCCGAACCGCCCTGCGACTTCGGAACGAAGTAGAAGAGGATCAGGTCCACCGGGCCCAACGCCGTGCCGTCCCACACGACCGGATAGAGCAGAACCTCGCACGGTCGGTCCGAGGGCCGGTTGGCGTCAAGCGCGACGACCTCGAGCCGATCTCGATCGATACCGCCTGCCTCGCCCACGGGAGCGCGCGCCAGCAGTTCTCGGATCTCGGGCACTGTCGCGGCCGGGATGCGCCAACGCCAGCGCCCTCGAACCTCATTTACCAGTCCTCGATCGGAGCCCCAGAAGGCGCGAACGAGTTGCTGCAATCCTGCGGGTTCCACGGGGGGTCCTGGTTCGATCGCACCAGCCATCGCTGGCGAGTCGACTCCGCTCCCCCTCTCATAAACCCGATGTTCGAGTCGATTTCGGACGAGCCACTCGTGCACCGAAAGCGATGGAAGGTCCGGTAGAGCCGAACGGGAGTGCCTTCAATATCGGTGGCTCCCACACTACGTGAAGGACGCCCCCGGATCCGTGCGGGCCGCGCGATGGATCACCGGGATCGCGATCGCGCTGCTGATCACCACGGTAGCGCTGGTAACGCTGGGGAGTTCCTCGGATTCGATCTCCTGTCCCTCCTTCCCCGGTTGCCTCGCGAGCCCCGGGAGTCTGGTTGGGCTGATCCATATCAGCGCCGCCGGCGTGCTCGCTCTGCTTCTCATCGCGCTCGTCGCCCTCAGTGGCGGCGCGGCGTCCCGGCCGTACCGGTCGCTCTGGCCGGCGGTCGGAGCGCTGCTCGCGCTGCTTGTGGCGGCGACCTTCGGCTCTCTCTTCGCGACCGGTGCGGTGCCCAATTCGTTCGCACCCCTTCAGTATCTCTGGCTCGGGATCACTCTCGTCCTTCTCGTCGGGGTCGCGGGCCGTCTCCGAAAGGACGTTGCGGGGGCAAGCGCGAAGGATGCGTGAGGAACCCTCCCCGCCCCTCCCAACATTATAGCTCCCGCCGTCCTATCGAGGCCCGTGCTCAGCGATGCCTTCGGCCGCGAGGTCACCGACATTCGCTTCAGCGTGACCAAGCGCTGCAACTTCGGGTGCGTCTACTGCCATGACGAGGGGCTCGGACCCATCGGCCGACCCCGGGATCCGCATGACGAGGAGGTCTCGCCCATCGAGGTCGATCGGATCGTCCGGGTCGCCCGCGAGTTCGGGATCCGCTCGGTGAAGTTCACCGGTGGCGAGCCACTGGTCCGTCCCGACCTCGAGGCAATCGTGGATCGCACGGTCCGGCAGATCCCGGATGTATCGCTCACGACGAACGGCTCGATGCTCGCCGACCGGGCCGAGGGCCTTCGCGCGGCCGGGGTCAAGCGCGTGAACGTCTCCGTGGATTCGATTCGGCCTGAGGAGTTTCGGTCGATCCGCGGCGGCTCGCTCGCGCCGGTGCTGAAGGGGATCCGCGAGGCCCTGCGGGTCGGGCTGAAGCCCGTGAAGCTGAACATGGTGGTCTTCCGCTCCACGATCGACCGGCTCGGAGAGATGATCGACTACGTCGCGGACTCGGACGGCCTCAAGCTCCAGCTCATCCAGTTCATGCCCGAGCTCGTCCAGCACCGGGAGTGGATGGTCGACATCGGCTCCGTGCGTGCTTGGCTCGAGGCCCATTCCGAGCGCGTGATCCTGCGAGAGATGCACCACCGTCGCATCTACCTCTTCCGAGGGGCCGAGGTGGAACTGGTCGACCCGGTCGGAAATGCGGAGTTCTGCGCGAACTGCCACCGGATCCGCGTGACGCACCGGGGGGAGCTCAAGGGGTGCCTCAACCGGGCCGACGACTTGATCCCCACTCGGGGACTGGATGACGCGGAGCTCCGGAACGCCTTCCGTACCGTGGTGGCCCGGCGGGTCCCCTACTACGGGGTCTACCGCCCGGCGGGCGATGGCCCTCGAACGATTCGCGCCGATAGCGCCCGACCCTCCGCGACGTTCGGGGCCCCCTAGCGCCTCGAGCGATCGCGCCTACCAGCCGACCGCCTCGCCTCGGTTCTGCTCGTCCAGCCAGCGCTGGAGCGGGCGGAAGTACTCGAGCAGTCCCTCCGCGCTCATCGCCCGTTCGCCGGTCAGCGCCTCGAGGGCATCGCGCCAGTCCCGGGAAGCGCCCATCGCCAGCACGGTCGCGAGCCTCTCTCCCGCCTGCCGACTCCCGTAGATCGATGTTCGGTGCAGCGGACCCTGAGACTCGATCGTTCGTGCCAGTGCTCGGTGGAACTGGAACTGCAGGATGTGCGCCAGGAAGTAGCGCATGTACGGCACGTTCGCCGCGACATGGAACTTGGCCCCCGGGTCGAACTCGTCCTCGCGGCGCTCGGTGGGGGGTCGAACCCCCTGGTAGCGCTCGCGCATCTCCCACCAGCTTTGATTGTAGTCCTCCGGGGAGATATCCCCCGAGAAGACCCGCCACCGCCACTGATCGACAACGAGCCCGAACGGAAGGAAGGCGACCTTCTCCAACGCGGTCCGCAGAAGAAGGCCGAGGTCCGCCTCGGCCGGAGGGGCCCGGGCGAGCAATCCGACCTTGACCAGATACTCCGGCGTGACGGACAGACCGATCGTGTCCCCGATCGCTTCGTGGAATCCGTCGTGAGCACTGTCCCGGAACAGGAACGGTTGGCCGGCGTACGCCCGCTGGTAGTAGTTGTGCCCGAGCTCGTGATGGAGCGTCCGGAAATCCTCGCCGGTGATCTCGATGCACATCTTGATCCGCAGGTCGGCGACGTAATCGAGGTCCCAAGCCGAAGCGTGGCAGACGACCTCCCGGCCGGGAGGCCGAACGAACATCGACCGCTCCCAGAAGGTGGACGGGAGCGGGTCGAGTCCCATCGAGACGAAGAACCTCTCGGCGAAGCGCACCATATCGATCGGCTGGGTGGCGCGGCTCCGAAGGACCTCTGTGAGATCGTACGAAGGCTGCGTTCCCGGCGGAGCCATATCGGCCGCCAGGTTCTCCCACGACTGAGCCCACATGTTCCCGAGCAGGTGAATCGGGATCGGGCCGCGATCCGGCACGAGCTTCGGCCCGTAGCGCTCGCGCAGCCTCGTTCGGACGTAGGCGTGCAGGGACCGGTAGAGCGGCCGGAGCTCGGACCACAATCGCTCGACCTCGTGGGCGAAGTCATTCGCCGGCATATCGTACTTCGACCGCCACAGCACGCCCGTGTCGGCGAAACCGAGCTCCCTCGCTCCGGCGTTTGCGAGCCGGACGTACTCCGTGAAGTCCGAGCGCATCGGTCGGCCGACCGCGTGCCACCCGGTCCACGCGTCCTCGAGCACCTGCGGCTGCCGGTTCTCCGCGAGAATCCGGGAGAGAGCCTGCAGGTCCAGCGCCTCGGTCCTCCCTTTGGGGGTGTAGGTTCCCTTCGCATAGATTCCCTGCATCCGAGCGACCAGGAAGGCGAGTCGTTCGGCCTCGCCCGGTCAGGACGGGGCCACCAGAGAAAGCGAGACTCGGAGCAGCTGCGCCTTGCGGGCCCGAACGGGGTCGGTCGGAGGAGGGTTCGTCGCAATCTCCTTGGCGAGGGCGAGCGTGCGGCCGATCAGTCGGGCGTTCGCGCGAGAGCTGAGGGCCTCCGTATCCTCGGTGACATAGGTGTTGTAGATCCAGTCGGCCTGCTGCGCCTCGATCGAGAGGGCGAGGAGCTCCTGTTCGGCCCGGTCGATCCGCCGGTCGGCGGATGACGAACGCGTCGGCGACATGGCCCGTCCGAATCGGGATCGCCATATCAAGTCGCTCGGGGAATCCCGTCGCGCGACTGCCCGTCAAGACCGAGCTTTATGTAGGGAAGCGCATGATAGTTCGCTGAGGCGAAAAGGAGCGGGCGAAGATGTCCGAGGCACCGGTGAGCCGAACGCCGGTCGGTCCGGTATCCTCCCTCTCTCGATCGTCCCGCCCGTCGGAGTTTCCCGAGCCACCGTTTTCCGGGCCGCGACCGCATCACCGGCTGACCTTGGAAGCGGCGGCGGCCTACGCGACCCACGTTGACGCCGCCCGCGTTCGGGCGGCGGTCGAGGGCCGTACGTTCGTCTACACCGTACGGTGGATTTAGCGTAGCTCAGTCCTCGACCGTCGAGGGCCGGCATCGCCGGGCACCCTTGCGCTCTCGGCGTTCCCGGTCGATCGCGAGCTTGCTCAGCTCGTCGGCCCTCCGGTTCTCTTCTCGCGGGACCCACTCGAAGCGCACGATCGGAAACTCGCGTACCAGCTGCGCGAGACGTTCGCGGTAGGCCTTCAGATGCTCGGACTTGACCTCGTACTCGCCGGACATCTGCCGGACAATGAGCTGGCTGTCCCCACGAACGACGACGCGGCCGCGATAGCCCTCCGATCGCAATCGCTCGAGGGCGCAGATCGCGGCCGAGTACTCGGCCACGTTGTTCGTCGCGTGCGGCACTCCCGGACGCACCGCGAGGCCCATTCCCTCGACGTGACCTCCCGCACCATCGATCGTGTAGCCGTAGGCGGCGATCCCTCCTCCTCGGGGGGGTTGGCACGCGCCGTCGAAATGAACGACCACCACCTCCTCCTCGGGACGGAGAGAGGTGACGCCTCGAGGAATCCTGCGGTCGTCGACCACGTCGGTCTCCGAGCCGGATCGGGTTTAAGAGTCGGAGCCCGACGGCCCGTGGCCGTGAATCGCACGCACCTCTAAGTAGCCCGGAACGAATCGGACCGCATGCGATTGCCCCAGGAGCGACCCCTGGGAGCGGCCGTCATCGCCGTCCTGATCGGGCTCGTGGGGTTCTTCACCTTGCTGGGCGGGCTGCTGCTGACGGCCGCCGGCCTTTTCCGCATTTCCGGGAACCCGTTCCCCTCCTCCTCCGCGTTCTTCTCGTTCCTGACGAGCAACGAGGCGATCCTCGGGTTGACTACGATCGTGCTGGGCCTGACCACGCTCGCCATCGCCGTCGGGCTCTGGCGCCAGCACTACTGGGCGCTCGTCCTGACGTTCGTCGTCGGGGCGGTGTTCGTCGTGGGATCCGGCGGAGGACTCGTCTACGGTCTGGTCCGGTCCCCCAGCTCCGCGTCCGACGCGGTCGTGATCGGGGGATTCGTCGAGGTCGTCGTGGTGGGCGCGGTTCTCGCCTACCTCGCGTCCGTGCGCGACGACTTCATCTAGCCTCGCGCTCCCTACGCGAATCGATGGCGAATCCGACCGTGGTCCTGCGCACGACGCAGGGGGACGTCCGAGCCGAGATCTTCGTGGACCGTGCTCCCAAGACAGCGGAGAACTTCCTCAAGCTCGTCCGCCAGGGGTACTACGATGGCCTCTCGTTCCACCGGGTGATCCCCGGCTTCATGATCCAGGGAGGATGCCCGAAGGGCGACGGTACGGGGGGCCCCGGCTACACGATTCCGGACGAATTTGGACCGGACCTGCGTCATGACGGACCTGGCGTGCTGTCCATGGCGAATGCGGGCCCGAACACGGGCGGCAGCCAGTTCTTCGTCACGCTCGCCGCGACGCCCTGGCTCGACCACCGCCATGCCATCTTCGGCCGCGTGCGATCGGGTCAGGATGTCGTGGAGAAGATCGCTTCCGTGCCCCGGGACGGCCAGGACCGGCCGCGCTCCCCCGTTCGGATCGTCCGGGCGACGGTCGAAGGGTGATCGGGTCGCTCGGCCGGCTCATCGAACGGGATAGGTCGACCAGAGCCGCTCTCCGGGGCGGCGGAGGTCGTGGAGGGTCGTCGTGGCGTTCCCGGCGAGGTTCCACAGCGCCCCGATCCCGAGGACCAGGAGCACAACGCCGAACCCGATGCTGAGCACTCCGTGGGCGCTCCCGTTCAGGTCGCCCAGCGAGATGCGAATCGGCGACGCCAGGTAGAAGACGTAAAGATAGCCCAGCTCGACGAGATCGGTCGCGATCCCAACGGGACCGTAGGCGACCGTCGGTCGGACGGCGTAGTACGTCGCGTCCAGGAGGGCCGCCAGAGTTCCCACGAGGGCGAGATTCTGTATCGAGAGCGAGAACGGGATCCCGTTCGATCGAAGGAGGCCGGCGGCGTAGGGAGGGAGGATGACGAGAACGAGGAAGACGCCGAGAAAGATCAGGATCCCGACACCGATGCGGGTGAGAACCGATGGGTATCGGGGCCGAGCGAAGGGGTCCGTCACGAAGGGTGGCCGGTAGGCAGGGCGGGGGGGAGACCGGCGCTGACCCGCCGAGTCGTCCACGGCTAGACCTCCCCCCCGGGCGGGGTCGACGCAGGGATGAGGCTGCGGAGGGTCCCAACCACGGGAGCCGGAGCACGGTCCGCGCTCCGCGAGATGCCGGCGGTGGCGGGGTAGGACACTTCCGAACACGTGGGGACCGCGGGGAAGGTTCCGCTCCGGCAGCCCGTGGCGCTTGTACCGAAGAGCGGGAGCGAGAAGACGCCACCGGCCGGGCCGCCGAACCCGTTCGTGAAGGTCACCGCAGTGCCGCTCGAATTGCGGGCAGCGCTCGCCCGGACGGTGCGGTTCGAGATCGGTGCGTGCGAGCTCGTTCCCCTGCGGGCGACGAACGAGACCGAGACGCGGGGATGGGCCACCGCACCCGGGAAGACCGCGACCACCTTCCCCGCGACCGTTGTCGCCCTATGAAGCTGGGCCGAAGCCGGAAGGATGGCCGATGACTCCGTCCGACGAAGCTGACGGCGCGATGCGGGGAACAGGATCGGTCCGGACACGGCTCTGCGTTCCGAAAGGGAGTTATCCGCCATGTATACCTTCGACCGAAGGAGGTCGACCCTCGGCGGACCCGGTGGGCCGTGCGACCGGGGGCAAGCGCCTTCGGGGGCCCCGCCGCTCAGACCCCCAGGGGGACCATGAACAGGATCCGCGATCGATCGGAAGCGGGTCGAGAGCTCGCATGGCGACTCCGGGACGAGAAGCTCGAGCGCCCCCTGGTGGTCGCGTTGCCCAGGGGCGGCGTTCCGGTCGGCCTAGAACTCGCGCGAGAGCTCCGGGCCCCCTGGGATGTCCTCATCGTGCGGAAGATCGGGGCCCCGGGGGATCCCGAGTATGGCCTGGGGGCGGTCGGTGAGAACGGGATCCGGGTGCTGGACGCCGCGCGCCTGCGAGAGTCCGGATACACCGAGTCCGATCTCTCGTCGGTGATCCGGCGCGAGAGGGCCGAGGTGGACCGACGCGTCCGTTCGTACCGAGCCGTCCTTCCGGCGATCGATCGTCGGGGTCGGGACGCGATCCTCGTCGATGACGGCGCCGCTACCGGCGGAACCGCAATCCTGTCGGCTCGGGTCCTCCGCTCTCAAGGCGTCCGTCGTCTCGTGATCGCACTGGGCGTTGCCCCACCGGACACCTGCCGCGCGCTCGAACGAGAGTCCGACCGGGTCGTGGTCCTCCTCCGCCCGAGCGACTTCTACGCGGTCGGGCAGTTCTACGAGGAGTTCGACCCGGTCGAGGACTCGGAAGTACTGCGGCTCTTGGCGCTCGCGGCCAGGATCGAGAGAGACGCACCCGGGGCTGCCACCGACGCCGGCGGCCGGGCCGCCTGAGGCGCCCCAACGCCCCGGGCCGTGGCGCCGAGCGGCAAGGTCAGCCGGCGATCGTCGCGGTCGGAGAGCTATAGATGTCGCCCGCCGGAGTCGCCGCCGCCTGGAGGATCCAGAGTGCCGACTTCAGGATTCCGGCCGTTCCCTCGAGGTCGACCTCCCGATAGAGGTAGGCCGACCGGCCGTGGGTCTCGCGGAATTGCTCGAAGACCTTCGTCACGTGCGGAGCGATCCTCTCGACGAAGTAGGTCGTGATCCGGCGCGCCATGGGGTTCTTCATCCGCCCCACCAGGGTCGGCAGCATGGCGCGCGACAGCCTCAGGTCGTGTTCCCAGCAGATCTGCAGTAGGTCCCAGTAACGGGAAGGAAGGGTCTCGAGCTGCGGCATCGCGTTCCCACCGATGCGGCTGGTCGAAATCGGGATCACGGGTAGCGGGAAGAGGAACGCGCGGAACCCGTGGTCGATCATCGACTCGACCATCGTGATCGACTCGTCGACGTCCGCGTCCGTCTCGTCCGGAAAGCCGATGGTCATCGTGTAGCAGGGATCGATTCCGGAGTCGTTCATGATCCGCGTGGCGTCGATGACCGTGTCCCGCCACTCCTCCGGCTTGAACGGGAAGGACTTTGCCGGCATGTACTTCCGGAAGACGCGGATGCTTCCGGTCTCGAGGCCGACGACCGGCGTCAGGCCCCTGCGCCGGTCCCACTCTGCGATCCGTCCCATCTCGAGCAGCGTCTCGGGAGCCTCTCGCACCGCGGGCGCCGAGACGTGGGCGAAACCGATCTGGTCGGCCCCGGTGGCCTTGATCTTCTTCATC
>JAKAPG010000055.1 GCA_021823085.1 Thermoplasmata archaeon
TCCGTTCTCCTTCCACCCCTTCATCACGTCGACGATGTCCGGGCCGAGCCACGGCTCGGTCGTGTTGCCCGGGCTCTGGAAGGTGAAGCTCCACCGCTCGAGCCCGGCGGCCGCCGCGACCGCCTGCGCGGTCGCCTTCACGAGCTCGGGGTAGGGATCCCCCCGGTCCTTGAATCGTTGCGGAAGGCTGTGCGCGGAGATGATCACCGCGGCGCCCGGGTCGCGGGCCCGACCCAGGGAGCGGCGGATCTCCTCGGCCCAGTAGCCGATCCAGCTCGCATCGAGATTCCATCCCGCGTGGATCTCCACGTTCACCGGTTTCGGAGAGGCGCGGATGCCCTCCGCGACCCCCGCCCGGTACGGCTCCATGATCCAGATCGAGTTGTACGGGCTCAGCGGAACGGCAATCAGATCGGTGAACCCGTCGCGCGCCGCCGAAGGGATGACGTCGCGCAGCCACGGCTTCCAGTGCTTCATCCCAAGGTAGACGCGGCTTCCCGGCCGCTCGCTCCGGATGCGGCGCTCGAGCTGGTCCCGGACGCTGAAGAGGATGCGGTTCTGCGGCGAGCCGCCGATGGCCTCGTAGCGGCGGACGTACTCCGCGACCATCTCTTCGCTGGGGGACCGACCATGGAGGACTTCGGTGAGGTACCCGGGAAGGTCCCCCGGGCCGGAGGGGCTGCCGTAGCCCATGAGCAGCACACCGAGCGCCGCCGACCCGTCGCTCACGCGTCCGCGCCCCCCATCGGGTAATCGTGCACGAACTCCACGAGGTCCCGGACCCGGGCGGGGTCCGTCGCGGGCAGCACCCCGTGGCCTAAATTGAAGACGTGCGAACGCCCGTCGGGGATCTCCCTCAGCACCCGTTCCGCCTCCCGCTTTAGCTCCGATCGCGGGGCGAGGAGGGCTCCCGGGTCCAAGTTCCCTTGAAGGGGGATCCCCGGCCCGATCCGCTGGCGGACCCGTCCGAGGGGCTCGCGCCAATCGACCCCGAGGGCGCTCGCGCCGAGCCGCGCGAGTCGTTCGGTCAGATGCGCCGAGCCGGTGCCGAAGTAGATCGTAGGCCGACCGGCGGGGCGCAGGGCATCGAAGATCGATCGCAAGGGAGAATCGAGGTGCTCTTCGAACGTGCGCGCACCGACCGCACCGACCCAGGTATCGAACAGCTGGAGGGCGTTGGCACCGGCTCTCGACTGCATCGTGAGGTAGTCGATCGTCATCTCGGTGAGGCGCCCGATCAGCCGGTCGAAGGCGGCCGGCTCCGCGAAGATCATCCGTTTGGTCTCGGCGTAGTCCCGGGACGGCCCGCCCTCGATGAGGTAGGAGGCCAGCGTGAACGGGCCGCCCGCGAAGCCGACGATCGGCCGGTCCGTGCCGGCCTCGTGGAACCGTCGGATCGCCTCACCGACGAACCCGACGTCCCGCTCGGCATCGAAGCCTCTCAGGGTGTCGACGTCCCTTCCCGATCGGATCGGGTGTGGGATCACCGGGCCGACCCCCGGATCGATCGAGAAATCGATGCCGAGCCCCGCGAACGGGAGCGTGATGTCCGCAAAGACGACCCCCGCGTCGACGTCGAACATGCGTACCGGCTCGAGCGCGACCTCGGCCGCGAGTTCCGGCGTCCGCGCGAGCTCGAGGATCGGGTGCGCGGACCGCAGCGCGCGGTAGCCGGGAAGGTAGCGACCCGCCTGGCGCATCAGCCAGATCGGGCGGCGGTCCACGGGCTCGCCGCGCAGGGCCCGAAGGAATCGGTCTCTCACCCGTCCCTCCCGGCCGCGGACCGGAACGCCCGGGCCAGCGCCGCCCCCGCCCGGTCCACCTCCGGCGGTCCGAAGGCCGCCGAAACGAACGCGGTCTCCAGCGGAGACGGCGGGAGATAGACCCGGGCCCTGAGGGCCGCGTGGAAGAATCGGGCGTAGCGCGTACGGTCGGTGCGTCGGGCCCCGTCGAAGGAAAGGATCGGCCCCTGGGCGAAGAAGAGCCCGAGCATCGATCCGACCCGTTGCAGGGCGAACGGCCGTACCTTCGCGGCCTCCGCCCCTTCTTCGATCCTGCGCGCGAGCCGAGCGCTCGCTCGTTCGAGGTCGCGGTAGACTTTCGGGCGCAACGCATCGAGCATCGCGGTGCCGGCCGCCATCGCCACCGGATTGCCCGAGAGCGTACCGGACTGGTAGACGGGACCGAGCGGGGCCACGACCTCCATGACCTTGCGCCGTCCTCCGTACGCGGCCACCGGTAGCCCGCCCCCGATGATCTTGCCGAACGTCAGCAGGTCGGGGGAGAGGCCGAGCTCGGTCGAGATCGCTCCGCGCCGGAGCCGGAACCCGGTGATCACCTCGTCGGCGATCGCGAGCGCCCCCGATCGACGGCACCAACGGGAGATGCGGGGCAGGAATCCCGGAATCGGCGGGACCACGCCCATGTTGCCGGCGACCGGTTCGACGATCACGGCCGCGATCTTCTCTCCCTCCTTCTCGAAGAGCCGGTCGAGGGCCCCGACGTCGTTGTACGGGAGCACGCGCGTCTCCCGCACCACGGCACGAGGGACCCCAGCGGAATCGGGGAGCGCCCCGGTCGCCACGCCGGAGCCGGCGCGCGCGAGCAGGCCGTCCGAGTGGCCATGGTAGCCTCCCGCGAACTTGACGACGAGCGATCGGCCGGTGAACCCGCGGGCGACGCGGACCGCGCTCATCGTCGCCTCGGTGCCCGAGTTCACGAACCTCAGCAGCTCCGTCTCGGGGACGGCCGCGCGGATCCGCTCCGCGAGCCGGTGCTCTCGCGGGGACGGAGCTCCGAAGCTGAGCCCCTCGGAGACGGCACTTCGGACGGCGGCGACGACCGGGGAGGGAGCGCCCCCCAGGAGGTTCGCGCCCCAGGAGTTCACGAGATCGAGGTAGCGTCGTCCGTCCACGTCGATGAGCTCGGCCCCCCGGGACGAAGCGAAGACCACCGGGGTTCCGCCGACCGCGCGGAAGGCGCGGACCGGACTGTCGACCCCACCGACGAGCGATCGTCGCGCGCGGCAAAAGAGCGCCCGGGAGCGCGGACCCGGTGCGGCCGGGCTCACGGGAGCCCCTCGGCGAGCTCCAGCATCCGCGCGGGGCCCACCTTGAGGCAGGTGAAGATCGGGGTCTCGATCTCCGTGTAGCGGCTCGCCTCGCTCGGCCGGAGGTCGCGGACCAGGTCGAGGAAGTCCCCGGGCCACTCCGCCTCGAAGGCGAGAATGAACTCCGGGTCGTCGAGGCCGAAGGAGTAGCCCGTGTGGATGAGAACTTTGGGGTACTTGTGCCCGATGCGGAAGTGCTCGCCCATGATCCGCTGGCGTTCCTTGAACGGGAGGGAGTACCACGCCCGTTTCTTGACGAACGGATAGACGAAGAGGTAGGGAAGGTCGAACGGCCGGCGTCGAGCCCCGTCCGCTTCCGAGATCGCATGCTCGCCCATGTACTCGGACCGGTGGGCCATCCCGAGGTACGAGTACGCGAGGTCGAGGTACCCCCCCAGGGGAGTCCCGGCGATACGGGCGTGGAGCTCCTGGTGCCGAGCGAGGTCCGGGCCGATCATCCAGAGCGCGAACTCCGTGCCGACGTGGGTCCCGACGGTCGAGTACGTTCGAAGCACGAGGTCCTCGGGAGGGGATTCCAGGAGCCGGACGAGCTGCGCGCGACCCGCGCGTCGCTCGTCGACGGGGAGCCGACGCCACTCGGGCCGAAGGTGATAGAAGCTGTACTTTACGAATTCGCGGGGCCCCTCGTCGCCCGGATCGGGGGACGGCGCGTGCGATTCGGCCATCACGCCCCCTTCCAACCGGTGGCGATCTGTCGGGCGAAGTAGGTGAGGACCAGGTCCGCTCCCGCGCGGTGGATCGCTTCGATCGACTCGGGCACCGCCCTCCGCGCGTCGAGCCATCCGCGGGCCGCCGCCGCCTGGATCATGGAGTACTCGCCGCTGACCTGGTAGGCGGCCAACGGCAGATCGACCCGCTCGCGAGCCCGCGCGAGGAGATCGAGCGCCGGCATCGCCGGCTTGACCATGAGGATGTCCGCCCCCTCGCGCGCGTCCCGTTCGAACGCGGCGAGAGCATCGAGAGGGCGTCGGGGATCGAGCTGGTAGCCGGTGCGGTCCCCGAACGACGGCGCGGAGTCCTCGGCCTCGCGGAACGGGTCGTAGAAGGCCGAGGCGAGCTTGGCGCTGTAGGCGAGGATTCCGACTTCGGAGAATCCCGCCGCGTCGAGCGCGGCGCGGACGGCTCCGACCTGATGGTCCATCATCGCGCTCGGACCCACGAACTCGGCCCCGGCGCGAGCATGGGCGACCGCGATCGCTCCCAGCCGCTCGAGGGTCGCGTCGTTGTCGACCCCGTTCTCGTTGAGGATGCCGCAGTGACCGTGATCGGTGTAGGCGCACAGGCAGACGTCGGTGAAGACCACGATCTCGGGCGCCGCCGTGCGGAACGATCGGACCGCGGTCGCGACCGGACCCATCGGCGCGTCCGCTTCGGAACCCCGCGCGTCCTTCGACTTCGGGATCCCGAAGAGCATCACCGCCCGGATCCCCTCGTTCCCCAGCGTCCGGGCGAATGCCTCGGTGCGCCCCGCGGAGATTCGTTCGATCCCCGGTAGCGCCGAGATCGGCACGGCCGGTCCGTCACCCGGACCGACGAACATCGGGTACACGAGGTTACGAAGGGTGAGGGACGGGGGCGCGACGAGATCGCGCACGACATCCCGCCGACGCAGGCGACGGGGACGATGACGGCGCGGATACGCCTCACCTCGCATCGGCGGCATGCGCGAGCCAACGAGCCACGTAGTAAGTTATCCCTTCTGTCGTTACCGTTCCGATGCTCCGGGCCCCGCGGATGCCGTGACCCCACGCCGCGCGGCGAGTTCGTTCGCCGAGCACGAGCACGCGGGTTGCCCGGCTCAGCGAGCGCAGGCCGGAGCTTCCCAGGGCTTCCCGGAGGGCCGAGATCGCGGAGGGACTCGTGACGATCCACGCCGAGGCGTGGGAAAGGGCGTTGCGCTCCCGTAGCGTCAGCTTCGTCCTCGGTCGAACCGAGTACGACACCAGATCCAGCACCCGGTCGCCCCGCGTGCGGAGCGTGTGGGCCACGTTCGGTCCCGCCCGGTCGCTGCGCGGGTAGACGACCGAACGAGGTCGGGCTCTCCGCAACGCATCCAGGAGCGGGATCGAGCCCAGCCCGGGCGCCCGATAAATCCGCCGAAATCCGAGGGCGCGGAGCTCGCGCGCGGTCGACGGACCGCCCGCCCAGACCTCCATCCGTGAACCTTGGGATCGAACGACCGGTGCGAGCGGGCGGACGAACGTCGCCACCGCTTCGGAGCTCGTGAGAACGAGGGTGTCGAACGCCCCGAACCCTTGGAGCGCGCTCTTCAACAGGGACGCCGGGCGCGGGGCGAACTCGAGGACCGGGATCCGGACCAGTCGCACCTTCCGGCGGCGGAACGCCTCGTCCAACCCGGGGAGAGCCTCCGGGGCGCTCACCAGCACGACCGTCGAGGGGCCGGTCGCCACGGGATCACCGATACCGGGCCAGAAGGGCCCCCGCGCCGCCCCGAAGCAGTTTCACGACCACCTTGCGAGCGACCGCCGGAGGCGATTGAGCGCTTCCGGTCGCCTCCGCCACGACCGCGATCCGCCCGTCCTCGGAGAGCACTTCGGCGCGCAGGGTCAGCCGCCTTCCCCGGACCCGGCCCAGGACGCCGAGCGGAACGTTGCAGTTCGCACCCAGCCGGTCCGCCACGGCGCGCTCGGCCTCGACGCCGGACCGGGTCGCCGCGTCGTCGATCGATCGGAGGATCTCCCTCAGCCGCCGATCGCTCCGGCGGATCTGGACCGCGAGGGCTCCCTGGCCCGGGGAGGGCAGAAAGCGTGCCAGAGGGAGCTTCGCGGAGACCCGATCCTTCTCTCTCAATCGCACGAGCCCGGCGATCGCGAGGATCACCGCGTCGACCTCGTTCGAGCGCACCCGTCCGAGTCGCGTTCCCACGTTCCCTCGGATCTCCGTGACCGTGAGGTCCGGTCTCCAGCGGAGCAGCTGGGCTCTGCGCCGCAGGCTGCTGGATCCGACCCGAGCCATCGGAGGAAGCGGCCAGCGACGGGCGACGACGCAGTCCGCCGGATCCGCCCTCCGAGGATAGGCCGCGACGATCAGCCCCGGACCGTCGCGCGCCGGTAGATCCTTGGTCGAGTGGACCGCAAGGTCGATCCGCTTCTCCCGCAAGGCACGCTCGATCGTTCCGGTGAAGTCCGAAGACGGGGTGCGTCCCCTTTGCCGGTCGCCGGCGGTCACGATCGGGACGATCTCGAACGAAGGTCCGTTACGAGCTCGTCTCACCCCGTTCAGGACCAGATCCGTTTGGGCACGAGCGAGCGGACTCGACCGGGTCCCGACCCGGTAGGTGACGCTCACGGACCGGGGGTCGATCCGAGGATCTGGACCGCCATCGCGAGCAGTCGCTCGCGCTCCGGCCCCGGGGGCAGCCGTCGAAGCTCGTCGAGCGGAGTCCGCATCAATTGGCGCACCAATCGCTGGGAGAAGTGCTCGATCGCGTCCCGCTGCGAGGAAGTGAGCCGTCCGAAGTACGGTCGCGCGCGCTCCAGCTCCTGCCGTCGGATCGCATCGATCGAGCGCATCAGCGCGTCAACGTCCGGTGATGCGAGGTCCTTCGCCAACTGCGCCGAGCGCTCGAGAGCCCGGGTGAGGACGACCCGGTCAAGCACCGCGGAGTCCCCCGGCGGCCGGTGGCGCAGGTGAAGTTCGGCGAGATCGACCAGGCGGGTGCCGCGGAGTTCGGCGACCCTCGGGTCGATGTTTCTCGGGACCCCGAGGTCCACGAGCACGATGCCCCGACCTCGTCCCGCTAGGTCGATCGGGCGGAGGATCCGTTCTCCGGCCTTCGCCGCCGCGACCAGGCCGTCGCACAGCGGCAGTTCCGCCGCGAGCGATTCGATCGATGCGGCGCGGGCGCCGTTCGCCCGGAGGAAATCGTCGGAGGGAGGCTTGTGGCGATACAGGATCGTGGTGCGCGCGTAGGGTCCGAGCGCCTCCACGACCTGCGAGCCCACGGTCCCGGAGCCGACGACCAAGATGCGTGGGAACGGTCGGGGGATCTCCTCCAGCAGGGTCGTCGCCGCGATGGAGGCGATCGACCGTCGGGAAGCGGCGGGCCCCCCGAAGCGGTCCGTCGCGTCGATCGCGGAGCGGAAGAGGTCGGCCAGCACGCTTCGAGGATGGCGGGTGCGGATCCGGTTCCCGGCCGCACGGACCTGCTCGCGCACTTCGCGCTCGCCCCAGGCCAGCGACTCGAGACCTGCGGACACGCGGAAGATATGATGAACGGCTTCCGGTCCGGTCCATTCCTTCCACGCGTCCGCACGTCCCGGCAGCGAACTCCGGAAGGAGGCGATGGACTCGTTGTGGAGGGCGACGCACTCGACCCGGTGACACGTTCGTACCAGAGCGAGTTCTTTGAGCTCGGGATGCGCGTTCCACAGGGCATTGAGCCGGTCCGGGCCCACCTCCTTCGTGATCGCTTCGAGCTCGTCGAGGGACGCGGTGGACAAGCTGAACTCAAGAACGGTCAGCGTCAGCCCCCGGGGTCTGTCCCGAGGTACGTCGACCGGAAAGGGTCGGGGAAGTGCGTCCGCAGAAAGGGCCACGGTGTCGGCGAACTCCTTCGCCGATGGTTCGAGGATGTTCCCCTTTATTCGGAGACGTACGAACCGCCTCCCGCCGAACGTACCCGACCGGCCATCCTCCCCCCGGGCGTGGGGGAACATCCTTCCGATAACTCGGGATGCGCGCCCAGCCACCGTTACGGCCATTCGTGCGATTGGCCGCTCGCTACGCTCGCGTCGAGGGAGCCCCGGACTCGTTCGGGGAGAAGTCTTGGCGATGGCCGTGAATTCGCATCGCATCCTGCGGGCACGCAGCTTCCCGGCTCGGGTCGATCGTCCCGGGCGCCCGAGAGGATACCGTCATCGCCCAAGACCGCGCCGTCCGCCCGGCCCCGTGCTGTCCCGTAGGCCGTCCGCCGGGCGACCTCGGCATCGGTCGACGGGTCCTTGGGGAAGACGGGGGGCGTAGGTCGCGACGCGGTTCCCGTCTCCGCTTTCCCGTCTCGACGGTTGCCTCCACCCCGGAATCGATGCGTTCTCGCGCGAGGCTCCCGGGGTGGGAGGACCCCGACATTCCGTCCGTGCGATGTCGGAGCAGAGCGGCGCAACGCGCTGAATGTCGCGCCACCCGAGACGAAGGTCTTAAGTCCCAAATGCACTCGTTTCCGTCGGAGAAACCATGCTCGCGATCGAGGTCAAGCCGGCGGCGGCCCAGCAGGTCAAGCAGCTGATGCAGGGTCAGAAGCCCGGCATCGGCGTTCGTGTCTACGCCCAACCCGGCGGCGGAAGCTCCGGAAGCGGGTGCGGCTGCGGTGCGGGCCCGGCGGCGGCCTCCTTCGGAATGGCGTTCGCGAAGCCTCGACCCGACGACGAGGTCGTGAAGGTCGGCGACCTCCAGGTTATCGTCGATCCCTCGAGCGTGCCGCTCGTCAACGGGGCCGTCATCGACTACGTGGAGGACATCCACGAGTCGGGGTTCAAGATCACCAACCCGACGCTACCGGTCCCCGATGAGGCCGGGATGGCGGGCGGCTGCACCTCGTGCGGATCGAACTCGGCCAACGGCGGCGGCTGCGGTTGTGGGTAAACTAGGACCGCACGCCCGCCTCGGAGGGAGCCGCCACACGCTGCGCGCGGCCGGCCGAGCCGATTTGGTAAGTTGGTGCAGCACCGGCGCTAAGTATGACGCTCCACGTGACGCGCTCCTTGCATGAGCGCCGCGCCTCTTCTCAGCCACGACCTACGGAAAGTCTACCAGAGCCGGGGCGCCCCAGCGACCACGGCCCTGGCCGGGGTCTCCCTCGAGGTCCACACCGGGGAACGGGTCGCGCTGCTGGGCCGAAACGGAGCCGGGAAGACGACGTTCCTCCGGATCGCGAGCACGCTCCTTCGGCCGACCTCCGGGACGATCGAGATTTTCGGCCACGATGCCGACCGGGAGCCCGACCTGGCCCGTCCGCTCATCGCGGTCGTGCCTCAGGAAGGAAAGCCGTTCTTCCACCTCACGCCGTACGAGCAGGTCTACACGTACCTGAGAGCTCGGGGGTTCGCTCGGGAGGTCGCGAAGGCCCGGACCGCCGAGGCCCTGGAGAAGATGGGCCTGACCGATATCCATATGTGTTCGGTTTAGCCGAACCACCCCTCTCGGAACCTCTCTCGGGTG
>JAKAPG010000056.1 GCA_021823085.1 Thermoplasmata archaeon
CGAGCGCGCGCCCGAGCGACGGGATGTCGGTTACGACGAACTCACGACCGCCCGCCCGCAGGAAGTGAATTCCGGCCGCTACCTTGGGCCCCATCGTGCCCTTGGGGAACTCGCCCGCGGCGTACAGGCGCTCGAGCTCCCCGAGCGTCGTTTCGCCGAGCCATCGCTCCCACTTCGTTCCGAAGCCGATCGCGACGCCCGGCACGTCGGTCACGATCGCCAGCGTCTGCGCACCGATGGCGGCCGCGATTACCGCGGACCCGAGGTCCTTGTCGATCACCGCGTCCACGCCCTCCAGGCGGCCACGGGCACGACGGAAGACCGCGATCCCTCCGCCCCCGCCCGTGACGAGGATCCAGTGGGCCCCGAGTCCGGCATCGAGGAACCCCTTCACGAGATCCGCTTCCAACCACCGCAGTGGCATGGGCGACGGGACCACTCGACGCCACCCTCCGCGCGCGACGTCGCGAACCAGGGTCCAGCCCTCGTTCGTGCGGAGCCGTCGTGCCTCGACCTCGGTGTAGAACCGGCCCACCGGCTTCGAAGGTGCACGGAACTCCGGATCGCGGGGAGAAACCTCCATGCGGGCGATCAGCGCGGCGACGCGTCGCGGAACCCGGGCTGCCGCGAGCGCGGAATCCGTCTCCTGCTCAATGAGGAAGCCGATCTGGCCCTCGGACTGCGCGTCGACCGCCGGCATCGGCGGTGGTGGTACTTCGCTCGCCGCGAGCTCGCTGCTGCGGAGCAGCGCGCCTACCTGCGGCCCGTTGCCATGCGTGAGAATGATCTCCCGTCCTGCGCGGGCGATCCGCGCGATCGCCGGCGCTGTGCGCCTCATCTGGTACTCGGCTTCCGCCCACGTGCCGGACGAACCGGCTCGCTGGAGGGCGTTGCCTCCGAGCGCGATGACGGTACGAAGGGCCATTGGGTTGCGAGTAGGGGGAGGCGGGAAAAGCTCGCCGCTCGAGTCCAGCGTACCTCGGGAACGGGGCCGCACTCACCCGCTTCATTAAGCGGGGAGCGGTATCGCGGGTTCGTGATCGACCTTCGAGACGCTCAGGCCGAGATCCACGGCGCCCTCCGTCACCTGGAATCCCACACGCCCTTTGCCGAGGCCCTCGCCCAGGGAGAGACCGGCTGGACGATCAATCTCGACCATACCGGCACCTCCGTGCGCATCGACCCGGTGTTGTCGGGGGTCGCCTTCCGTGCATGGGCGGGAGACCACTGGGTCGAAGCGGCGGCGGGCCGCCTGGACGGTCGCTCGCTGAAGTCTGCCATCGACGGCCTGCGTCGGCAACTCGAATCTTCGGGGCCGAGGAAGAGCCCGCCCGAGACCGCGGCCACGGGCCGCGAGGTCGCCGTTCACCCGCCCAAGCACCCGATAGAGGCAGGGGACATCGAGACGTGGATCCCCCGCGGGGAAGAGTACCGAACGTGGGCTCGTTCGGTCAAAGGGGTTTCCGACGGTCGCGTGACCCTCGGAGCTTCGACCGACGTGCGTCTCTACCTGAACAGCGTCGGCGCCGAGCGCTACCAGGTAGTGCCGCGCGTCTTCGGAGGGGTCATCGCCATCGCCATCGAGAATGGCATGGCCCGCTATGACGTCGTTCGATCGGGAGGGATGGGAGGTCAAGAGGTCCTCGAGCCGATCACCGAGGACCGCGTGCAGGAGGCTGCCCGGAGCGCGGTCGCCCTCCTTCGTGCGAAGACGCCCCCCGCGGGCCGGGCCACGATCGTGCTCGACCCGAGCACGGCGGGCACGCTGGCTCACGAGTCGTTCGGACACGGAGCCGAAGCCGACCAGTTCGTTCGGCACCGATCCTGCCTCCAACCGATCCTGGGCACCCAAGTGGCTCCGGATTTCTTCTCCATTGTCGATGACGGTTCCTACCCCGGCGGGTGGGGCTCCTACTACTTCGACGATGAAGGGACGAAACCCGGTCCGAACTACCTGATCGATCACGGAAAGTTCTCCGGCGTGCTCCACGATCGGACCACCGCCGCCGAGCTCGGAGGCACGCCCACCGGCAACGCCCGTCGCTCCGACTTCCTGAGCCGATTGTGGGTACGAATGACGAACACGTACATCGCTCCGGGCGATCGCTCGCGGGAGGAGCTCATCCAAGAGGCCCGCAACGGTGTCCTGCTCGAACAGTTCACCTCCGGCGTCGAGGATCCGCTCGGTGGGCTGATGCAGATCCGCGTGCTCAAGGGTCGGCGGATCGAGCACGGGAGGGAGACCGAGCTCCTTGGATCGATGGCGCTCTCGGGGCGAGTCCTCGACGTGATGCGTTCGGTGCGAGGAGTCAGCCGTATGGAGAGGATGGAGATGGAGATCGGTTACTGCGGCAAGGGCCACAGCGATTACATCCCGGTCGGTTCGAGCGGTGCGTACGTCCTGACCGAGGCCACCGTGGGGCCGGCATGAACGCGCCTGCCGGGTCCGCGTTCGCGATCGCCGACTCTCTCCGTATCGACACACCGTTCGAGGTGTTCGGGCAACACGTGCGTCGGTTCGAGACGTACTTCGATGGCTCGCGCCGGGAGACCGTCCGAGGCCCGATCGAGCTCGAAGGGATCGGCCTTCGCCTCTTCCGGCCTCGCGACGGGAAGATCGGTGTGGGATTCCAGGCGACCGGCGACCTGAGCCCGAAAGGGATCCAAGGCGCGATCGCGGCCGCCCAGCTTTCCGCGAAGCTCTCTCTGTTCCCGGCCGCTCGCGTCGAACTGCCGTCCCTCGCCCCCCGGATCGCCCAGGGGCCTGAGATCTGTTCGGTCCCGCTCTGGGACCGACCGAGCGAGGAGGTGGACCGGTACGTCCACGCCCTCCTGTCACCGTACGAGAAGCTCAGAGATGTCACGCCCAGCTTCGGGTCCGTCAAAGCGAATCTCATCGAGACGTGGATCGCAAACAGCGACGGGCTCCGCACGAGCTTTGTGGCCACTTCGGCGGAGCTCGAGTTCGCTGTGAAGGCGTCCGGGGGCCCCGAGGGCAGGGCTCCGGGAGAGTACTGGCTGACCCGGGAGTTCCGCGAACTCGATCCGGCGCCCCTCGCGGACGAGACCGTACGATGGGCCCAACGCGCCCGCGACGTCCGGATCGCCGAGGCGCCGCCGTCCGGCCGGCGCAAAGTCGCCCTACCGCCCGCATTCCTCAACGAGGTCTTGCCTCAGGCGCTCAGCGTGCGGTTCACCGGCGCCGGCCGACTGAGGCAGATGGCGTTCGAGGCTGGGACCCGACTCGCGGCCGAAGGGATCACGATCCGTCGTGAGCCGAGGACCGACTGGGTCCCGGGCTCCGCCCCGGTCGACGACGAGGGCTGGATCACGGAGCCCGTGCCGATCATCGAGAAGGGGGCTGCGGCCGGGCAGGTCTACGACGTCCTCCACGCGGCCGCGTTCGACCGCCGCTCGAACGGCTCCGCCGGTCGGATGACCGGAGCCGGACGGGAGAGCTGCTACCGCTTCACCTTCCGACCCGGCCCGCATCTCGGACCGATCTCGGTGGCGGCCGGCACCGACGGGAAGGACGAAGAACTCATCGAAGGGATCGACGACGGGGTCTGGATCGACCAGCTGGGCTGGCCGAACCCCGATCCGGTGGGGGGCAGCTTCGGCGGCGAGATCCGGATCGGCTACCGCGTCAAGACCGGGAGGATCGCGGGGCCCGTGCGGGGAGGAACCCTCGGCGGACCCGTCTTCGCAGGTCCGGGCGAGCCGTCCCTGCTGGCGAACGTCACGGCGATCGGCTCCCGGGCGGTCCTCTCGGGCCGCCTCGTGAGCCCCAGTCTGGTGACGGAGGGGCTGACGATCGCGGGATCGGGTTAACCTACGGGAGCTTCACGAGAATCGTTCGGCAGTGCTCGCACCGCAGGCCCGGCAAGTTTGCGCTGAAGGTACCTTGAAAGCCGGTCGGCACGAGGACTTCGAGCCCCTTGGGTCGAAGGCGGCGGTCGGTCGCCTCGCGGGCCCACTCGAGGCCCGAGCCATTCGTCGTAGAGATGAACCCCGCCACGAGCGGTCCGCCGCAGGTCGCGCACTTCTCATCCGACATCCCTTCCCCCGTCCCGGCGCGCGACGCCTTCGGCCTTAAGGGGTTTTGTGCCGGATCGCCCCGCCCCTCACCGCTCGCGAGCCGGCGGGATCCGTCCCGTTGCCATCGTCCGCAGGAGCAGGGCGTGACCCATAGCCAACGCTACTTCGCACGGGCGCGTGTGCGCGTAAGTCGAAGCTGGTCGCCGTTCCAGTCGAACTTGAGGCGGCTCCTCGGCTGCCAGCGCGATCGACGATCCCACAGCGCTCCGACCAGGAGCGGGAGCCCGATCGACGCATCAAGGTGGGCCATGGATCGGGTCGCCGTCCGGGAGATCTTTCCCCACGATTGACCCTCGTCCAGCGTGCTCCCGGAAAGCCCCCCGGTCACGGGCGTGTCCATCGTGATCTGCAGGGCGTAGTAGTGGCCCTCGCCCTCGCGTCCGAACGCGTAGTTGGCCATCACGATCCCGTCGTTGATCCAGTTCTTCGGGGTCCCGCCTCCGATGTAGATCACCGCGGTGCGGGCAGAGGCGTTGAGGATCTGCACGAGCTCGTAGTTGTCGCGGATCGAGTCCAGGATGAACCGGTCCTTCCTCGTGCGATGGTCCTGATAGTACAGGGTGAGCCCGATGCCGATCGAGCTATCGATGAGGGCGGGAGAGAATACCGGGACACCCCGGCGCGCGGCCGTGGCCATGATCGAGTTCGGGTCATGGAACTTGGAACCGAGGTAGGCGAGGTACTCGCGCGAGGACGCCGGGCGCGGGTCGAACCCTTCCGTCACCTTTCCGATCGCTCGGTCCGTCCGTTCGAACTCGAGCTCGTCCACGTAGGTATCGTAGATCCGGTCGAGGTATGCATCGCGCAGCTTCACGTCGTCCGCGCTCGGAGTCCCCATCCAGTGGCGGCCCCCGATGGCCTGGTAGAGGTCCTGGTAGAGGACCGCGCCGGTCGATACCACGACGTCGACGAGCCCCCAATCGATGAGGTCGCGCAGGACCTTGCGCAATCCGGCGGCGATGAGCGGGCCGGCGAGGCCGATCAGGATCGTCGGGCGCTTCGGGTCGCGCAGCGCATTCTCCCAGACCGTGAGCGCGCTGCCCAGGTTCCGCGCCTGGACCGACGACCTCCGGAACTGGTCGACGAGGCCGCCGATGTTCCGGGCGCGAGTCACGTCCACCGCACGCACTTGCTCCCGAAGGTACGGGCGTCGCCGGGACGCGAGAGACGGGGTCACGCGCGGGGGACTCCGGCGGCGTTCATAAGGGCGCGGGAACGTCCATCATCCGACCCACGAGAGGAGGCGCGGTTCGAGGCCGTAGAGGATCGTCACGACCCCGACCGCCACGAGCACGACGACCACGATCTTCTGCAGCAAGGCGGGACGGACCCGGAGGCCCACGTGGCGGCCGATCGTCGTGCCGACGGCCGCCGCCGTGATGAGCCCGGCCGCGCCGGCGATGAGCACGATCCATCCGCCGTAGGTCGCCACGAAGACGATCTGGAAGATCATCGTCGTATCACCGAGCTCGAGCAAGAACGTCACGGCGAGCGCGGTCAGAAGGGCCGAGTGCCCGGTCCGAGATACCGCTCCCTCCTCGACCGGCCGGGAGAAGAGCCAGATCGCGTACGCGATGAGGAACGCCCCGCCCGCAACCCGCAGGATCCCGATCCTCGAGGGGCCAAGCGCCGTAACGAGCGCGGTGCCGATCGAGACCGCAAGAGCGGTCGACGCGATGAACGCGATCGCTCCCCCGGCGAAGGTCGCGAGGGGAGAGTTGCGTGCCGCGAGGGCGATCAACGAGAAATTCGTTCGGTCGACCAGCTCGAGGCCCCCGATGATCGCGTAGACGACGAGCGCGCCGTAGAGTTCGGAGGTGCTCACGAGCTACGCCAAGTGCCGCAGGAAGTCCGTGACCTGGCGGTCGCAGTACGTGCACCGCAGTACCACCGGACGCCGGCGGACGACCCGAAAGTCGCTCTCGATCGGTTCGCCCTGGTTCGAGATGCAGTTGATGTTGGGGCAGCGCACGACGCCCGTCACGTGCTCGGGCAGGTCGACGCTCCGCTTCTCACGCACCTGATGGTCCCGGATGATCGAGATCGTAGCGCTCGGCGTGATCAGGGCGATCGCGTTCACCTTCCGGGGCGAGAGCTCCATGTTCTCGACCTTGACGATGTCCTTCCAGCCGATCTTGCCGCTGCGCACGTGCAATGCGATGCTCACCGTCGAGTCCTTGTCGAGCTCTCGTACCCCGATGATCCGTAGCACGTCCAGCGCGAGACCGTTGGTGATGTGATCGATCACGGTTCCATTGCGGATCGGAGTGATCCTCAGCTCGCGCACCATGGTTCGGCCTAGCCCGCCCTCCCGGACGGGAGGATCGAGGAGAGCAAGGCCATTCGAACCGGGACCGCGAGGAACGCCTGACGGAAGTAGGCCGCATGCGGCGTGCGATCGACCTCCGGGTCCACCTCGCCGGCGCGAGGAAGGGGGTGGAGAACGATGAGCCGCGGCTTCGCTCCCTCGAGGACCGACGCATCCACGCGGTAGGAGCCCGCAACGGTGCGGTACTCACCCTCATCGGGGAACCGTTCCTTTTGGATCCGGGTGACGTAGAGGACGTCCGCATCGCGCACGGCGCGCTTGATCTCGGGCTCCTCGGTGATCTTCGCGCCCAGCGAATCGAGCTCCGAACGCAGATCCTCGGGGAGGGCGAGCGCCTTCGGAGCCGAGAGGACCATCTCCGAACCGTACTGAGCGAGCGCAAGCGAAAGCGAATGGACGGTCCGGCCGTACTTCAGGTCCCCGAGCAGTACGACCTTGAGCCCCGCGAGGGTGCCGAACGACTCCTCGATGGCCATCAGGTCGAGCAGGGCCTGCGTCGGATGCTGGTTCGCTCCGTCGCCGGCGTTGATCACCGGTTGGTCCGACGCGTCCGCGGCGAGCCGGGCCGCTCCCTCGTTGGGGTGGCGTAGGACGATGGCGTCGGAGTACGAGCTCAGCATCCGGATCGTGTCGTAGAGGCTCTCGCCCTTGCGCATCGAGGTGACGCCGATGTCGGCGATGGTCAGGCATCGGCCCCCGAGCCGCTGCACGGCCGCCTCGAACGAGAGACGCGTTCGCGTCGAGGGTTCGAAGAATGCGGTCGCGACGACGCGTCCGTCCAGCGCGTCGCTCGACTTCTTTCCTTCCGCGATGGGGATCAGTTTGCGGGCACGGTCGAGGATCTCGTTGATCTCCTCGGTCGAGAGGTCCCGGATGGAAACAATGTCCCGGCCCCTCAGCGACATTCCGACGCGCGATTGAGGCGTCAATGCTTAAGGATTATCGCCTCCTCCCTCTCGCCGGACCCCGGAGCGGAGCCGCCCGAACTCGATGGAAGAGTCTAGCGGCGAACCAACGTCGGCGCTCTCCGTCACGCTGTTCCTGACGATGAGCCTCGCCTGGGGGATCAACTACATCTTCGTTGTCATCGGGCTCGGCTACGCCGCCCCTCTATGGCTCGCGGCATTGCGTGCGGCACTTGGAGCTGGGGTCGTGTTCGCATTCCTGCGCGCAATCCAGCACCGAAGCGTACTGGATACCGCCGGACGTCGGGACGCGTTGCTCATCGGGATCCCGAGCACAGCGGGCTTCCTCGGACTCTGGTTCTACGCGGCCGCATCGGTCCCCGCTGGGGAGACGGCGATCCTCGTCTACACGTTCCCGCTCTGGGTGGCCCTTCTCTCCCCTTGGGCGCTGAGGCACCCGCTCTCGCGACGTCACTGGCTCGCGATCGGGATTGGCTTTGCGGGGATCGTTTTCATATCGCAGCCGTGGTCGTTCGGCGCCGGCGCGATCGCGCCGATCTTCCTCGCCGAGCTGTTGGCGGCCGCGGTCTGCTGGGCGATCGGAACCGTGCTGATGCAGCGACGCTTTCCCACCCGGCTCGAGATGCGCGAGGCGAACATCTATCAGATGGCCGGGGGAGCGGCTCTCCTGCTCCTCGCCGCACTGGCGGTCAACGGCCGTCAGGTCCCAGTTCCGTCGCCAATCCTGGGCCTCGTTCTACTCTGGATCGGCGTGGTCGGGACCGGCTACGCCTACATCGTCTGGTATACGTTGCTCTCCCGGGTCCGCGCCGCGACCCTGTCGGCGTACACGTTCCTGGTTCCGATGATCACCGCGCTCGCCTCCTCGATCGTCTTCCGCGAAACGTTCACCGCATACGAGATCGCCGGGATGGGGCTCGTCGTCGCCAGCATCTACCTCATCGGGACCGCTCGTGCGCCCCCGTCGCCCAGGGACCGCGCGGCGAGCGCTGCCGTCGGGAACCCCTGACGGCGCCCCTCTACGAAGGACCCAATGGCCCTGAACTCGCTGGGCTCGGAGGGTGGCCCGCGCGATAGCGGGACATTTCGCGTCGCAAATCGAAGGCACGCCTGAACGAGGATCACGCCCCTCCACGCGCCGAGGAAGAAGACGGCCATCAGGAACGAGTAGATCGCGTTGAAGTGGGTTGCGAGGAACGCCGACCCGAACCCGGCGGCGATGACAGTGAGCACGAGGGTGGATGCGGCGCTCGCCATCAAGAAGGGTCGGTGCAACCGTGCGACCGCGACGACCAAGCCCATCTCGATCGGGAGGAGCAGAACCCCGATGATGGCGTGCGCGGAGAGGTGGCCGTACGCGAGCGCGGAGGAGCCGAACAGGAACGAGGGGCTCGAGGGGAGGTTCGTCGTCCACAGCGCGACGGCGAGATCGAGCAGGAACTCGATCCCCCGGAGAGGGCACTGACCCCGGCCAACGCGCGGGCGGCCCGGGCCCGCCCGATGTCGAGCGGGACGAGACCGTGCTCACCCGGGGGTTCCGGCATCCTCGGTCGCCCAACTCGATTCCCGCGTCACTCATCGAGCCCAATCGATCCGCGCGGCCGAGCGCTCGTGCCGGCCCCCATTGGAGCGGACGGCCGCGAGGAAACGTACCGGCGATTCCTCGCCGGTACGGCCAGGTCGTGGTAGTAAGCCCCTTTCTGTTCTAGGCAGCA
>JAKAPG010000057.1 GCA_021823085.1 Thermoplasmata archaeon
TACCGATTGGGCAAGGCGCGGAGCTTCGACCTCTTGCAGACCCCCCTCGGCCACCTCACGAGCCTCCTGCTCCCCCTCGGAATGTTTCTCACGGTCTACGGCTACGCCTCCACGCCGGCGGGTGCCTCCGCGTTCCTCATGGCCTTCCTCCACAACCCCCTCGCGACGTTCTGGTCCGTCCCGATCCTCCGCTACCTGCTCGTCGTCGGAGCGGCGGCGACCATCCCCTCGGGGCTCGTGCTCCGGCACTGTCGGATCTCCTGGGGAACCTACTGGAACCATCGGTGGCTGAGTGCGGCGGTCAGCATGATCGCGCTTCCGTATGAATTTCAGAGCATGGCCTCCTACCTCGTGACCCGGTTGCGGAGCATTCCCGTGACCCCGAAGAGCGAGAGCCCGCTGCGTCTACGCGAAGTGGTGTATCTCTCCCGGTATTCTCTCCTCCTGGCGGGCCTCCTGATGGCGGGAATCGTCGCGTTGAACCCGCTCGCCGGGCTCTTCAACGCCACTTGGCTCGTACCGATGCTGCTCGCGCCCCTCATCGTCTGGCGGTTCGGTGGTCCCGCCCGGCCGGCGTCGGGCGCGGGCGTGGTCGCGGACCGGGGGGAGCCCACGGCTTATCGGATGGAACCCGCCCATGTCCGATGGGCACTGAGCCGGAGCTCGTCGTCCGGGAGTTGGGTCCTCGGTTCCTCGGTAACCCTTCCCACCCGGGCGTGACGAGCCGGTCGGCTGGTGGATCGCGCCCACCAACGCCTTCTCTCCCTCGCTTTGCGCGGCGGACCCGTGCCGATCCCAAACGGATCGGGCCGCAGGCGCAGGACCCGTGCCCCGAGCTCGGCGAGCCCAACCCCCTCTGCATCTTCCCGGTCTCCACCACGCCCGCCAGCGCGGCGAACCGTTCCGCACCGCCGAGCGTCCGCGACCCTCGAGACAGCTTGCACTTCTTCGCGATGCGCGGCCTCAGCCCCTGCTCGGCCCGGTGGTCATGGGCCGCCACGCCGACCTCCGCCCCCCACCCCAGCTCGCCCTCGTGCTTCGTCAAGAACTTCCGCCGGGCCTGGGCCGCCTCGCCTTCTCGCGCGACCTGGAGCCACCGAACGAGGTGCGTGCGCTGGCGCGCCGCCTCCGCGCGCCGAGCCCTCTCGTCCGGGAGTCGCGCGGCAGCCCGCACGCTGCGTGCGCTCTTCTCCAACGCCCCCAGCCCTCGCTGACATGTACCCCGCCGGTTTGCACAGGGTGAGGGGTGCGGGGAGAGGGCGGTTCGGCCCTGGGTCCGGCTCCGGTCAGGCTCCTCCTTCCTCTTCTTCGCGAACTCCGTTGGCGTGAGATCGTTCCACGAGGAGCGCGGTCGCTCTTCGTTGTAGTGGCGCAGCGACGTCGCCAAGTGATCCCGGGTCTCCGCGTACGGCCGGGGAGGCGCCGTCCAGAGGTAGTCCATCTTGAGGTGACCGTGGTAGCTTTCCATCATTCCGTGATCTTCCCGCCTCTTCTTGCGGATCGCCTCCAACTCGATTCCGAGAACCTTCCTGCGCTCCCGGAACACGTGGGCGATGAACTGACTCCCGGCGTCGGACCGGAGGACCACTCCGTCGGCGCGGAGACGCCGTGGGAACTCCTTCGCCACCGCCGCTTGGACCACGTCGATCGCCTCCATCGCTCCACAGTTCGGCAGGAAGCTCCAGGCGAGTACCTCGCGCGTGCAGCCATCGAGAATCGAGGTCAGCGGGCACGGACCTCGATCGGTCGTGTCGATGTACGTGGGGTCGGTAGACCCCTTCTGGTTCGGTCGATCCGCTTCAAGCGCTCCGGCCGACGGGAGACGGGGTCGTGGGAAGTGGGCCGGCCGGAGCCGCTGTTCCTCCCTCATCCACCGGTCGACCCGCCTGCGGTGGATCCTTCGTCCCTCGCGACGGAGCATCGCCCCCAACCGGCGGTGGCCGTACGTCACCCGGTTGAGCGCGACCCGCCGGACCGCGGCCCGAGTCTCGGCCGCATCCGGTCGTCGATGGAGGACGTGAGGCCGAGGCAGGGTGGAGAGGGCCCGACGAGAGATCCCGGAGATCCGGGCGGCCCTCGAGAGGGAGCTGATCCCGCGCTCCGGCATCGCTCTCACGAGCGCCCTCCGTCGTTTTTTCCCAGCGACGACCCCTCGAGGGGCTCGCGCAGCCCATCGTTGGCGATGGCGTAGTCGGCGACGAGCTTCTTCCGCCGGGCGTTCTCGTGGCGGAGCGCCGTCTCGGGGGTCCCCTCCTTCGAGCGGAGACCATTCTTCATCGAGGCGGGGGCGCGCTCGCGCCATTCGTAGAAGGCGGTCGAGCGGATGCCGGGACGCCGACCGATCTCGGCGACGTTGGCCCGGGGCTGGAGGCCCTCGCGGACGATCTGGACTTCTCGCCGGCGGACCAGGTCTTGGGTGGGGTCATGGAGCCTCCTCCAGGAGCGCAGAAGCGCTCCGGCCCGCGGGGAAAGGGTCCGGGGGTCCAAGAACTCTTCCGGGCGGCCTCGAAGCAGCCGGCGGGGATGTGCGGGGCGCTGGCGCTCGAAGCGCCCCCTGGACCCCCCTATGTGCCAACTACGTGGTGGTGCAGGTCCGGAGGGGTACGCAACACCATGAGGCCCCTGCCATGCCCGATAACGCTGGCGACAAGGACCCAGCCTTGGCGAAAGCGCCGAATCCGAGGAGCCCTTTGCTTGCCGGAACCGTCCGGGTGGACGTGGTCGACCTGGCAGGCCGGTCGCTTCGGGGGGCCATGATGATCGTTGGTTTCCCCACCCACGGGCTGGTCGGCTCCGTCGCGATCAAATATCTGGTCGAGACGCTCGAAATGACCCCGGTGGCCCGCGTTGAGAGTCCGTCCCTCCCCCCGACGGTGGTCATGGACGAAGGGCTTGTCGACTCCCCGATCCGAGTCTATGCAAGCCGGATGGCGTGCGGGCCGGACAAGAAGTGCGGCCAGCTCGTCGTGGCGATCTCCGAAATCGCGATCGATGCCCCCTTGATCGGCGCCGTCGGCGAGGCGCGGTTGGATTGGGCCGAGGCCAAGGGCGTCAAGATGATCTTCGCGATCGAGGGAAAACCCCGCGAGGGAGGCTCCGCAAACGAGGAGATCCCCGTGCTCGCCCTCGGGAACGCCCCCGGGCTCCCCGGGATACGATCCTACGGCTTCCCGCGAGCTTCCGGCATGCTCACGGGGTTCGGGGCCGCCGTCCTGAAGGCGGGCCTCGGCCGGAAGATCCCCATCGTCTGCCTCCTGCCCGAGGCCGAGAAGGATCGCCCGGATGGACGGGCGGCCGCCAAGGTCGTTGAAACGATCCGGCCGCTGGTGCCTCAGCTCGGGCTCGATCCCGGACCGCTTCGACAGAAATCCGAGGAACTGGAGACCGAGCAGCGGGAGCACCTCCATGCCCAACGCGACGCGGTCACGCAGCTCGCGAACGCGGTTCCATTCGGGATCTACGGGTAACTACAGATTCGAGCCGGTAGACCTGACCCGCCCGTGATTCTCTCGGCGCAGCAGCCACGCCCCACCGGACCTCGACCGGGGTACGCGGGCGCCCGGAATCCGATGGACCCATCGCGCGTTCGTCGGGTCGTCGAGACGGGACGCCCCCATCTCCCGGGGCCGTCAAAGCTCCGTCGTAAGGGCCGCCACCTTCCGGCGCATCCTCGCCGCATGCAGGGAGCAGAGATTGAACACCTCGGTGAACACCGGGAACTCCGCGTCGTCCGACGGCACGGCCCTCCCGACGGGAGCGGCTCGAAGTTCGACCAACTCGCGGGCTCGGTGTTCGCAGTGGCCCGGGCGCTCGGCCGACCGGGTCTCCTCTTCGGTCGAGTGGACGAAATCGAACGCCGCCCCGACCATGCAGACCGGAAACAGGCAGCCATCCTCCGGGCGGCGGAACTCGTCGGGAGCCTCGTGAGAGGGGTTCTCCGGAGGGCGCCGTCGGATGGGCACAGTACTCGGGCAGGAGGAAGCGTTGCCCTCCATGCCCGTTAGCGTCTCCCAGGAGCGCCGCTCGTCTCGTCCGTCCGGGCGAGGAGCAAGATCCGTCCCATCGGCGTCACCCGAAGCACCAGCCGCCCCTGGATTGCACGGTCGACTTCGATAAGGCCGAGGCTCTCGAGCCCGCGGGACCCCTGGCCTCCCCGGATGTGGTAGGAAAGGAGGGACTTGTCGAGTCCGGTCCGCTCGGCAAGCGTCCCCAGGGAGTTGACCTCTCCCCCGGCATCCTCGAGCGCGCGGAGGATCCTCACCTTCGCCTCGGTCACGATCTCGTCGTAGGAGAACTTGAGCACGGGCAACGGGACCGGCTTGTCGCCCATGACGTCGATCGACGTGAGCCCGTTCACGAACGCCGCCGCCAGCAGCGAGCAGGTCATCATCCGGGGCCCCGCCCCGGTGTTTACCACGACGTCGTCGAATCGCGTTCGTTCCTCCTTCACGATCGCCGAGACCATCTGGAGGCACGCTACGAGAGGTTCTTTGTCGATCCGGATCAGGTCGGTCGGCAGTTTGATCCCCGCGCACCGCCGGGCCACATCCCGGGCGGCCACCTCGAACTCCGGGGTGTAGAGAAGGACGAGCTTCGAAACCGGGAAGGTCCGGAACCCCACGAACACCGCGTCCGGGTTCTCTCCCACGGAGGCGATCTGGAGGACGCGCATCCCTACGCGGACGGACGAAGGGGCGGATAATCCCTCGGTGGGAACTAGGGGGCAATCGGATTCCGCGGCGACGGGATCGCGGGAGGGCAGCGGGCTCCTCGTGGATGCGGTGCTCACGAGGAACCCAAGGTCCGTTCCGTGCCATCAAGCCGGACTTCAACCGTTGGATTCCGGGAGGTCCGGGAGGCTATCGGTTCCAACTGACTTTCCGCACCCTGGCCGAGGCGTGAACGCGGATTAGGTTCTTCCGGGTTCTGGGTGGGTAGGCCGATGGCGTAGGAGCGGCTCCGGCCCCCCGGTGGGCGGCATGCAGGACGCGGATCTCTGGAACCGATTGCTCGGACGGGAGCCTCCTTGGTCAGTCGAACGGATCGAACTCCTTGTACGGGAGGAGAAGGTCGATGTGTACCTGGTCCGCACCGAGGGAGCGCTCCGGCCGTGCCCGGAGTGCGGGAAGAAGCTTCCAGCCTACGACCACAAGGACGAGCGGGTCTGGCGCCACCTCGACACCATGGCCTTCCAGACCCGGGTCCACGCTCGTCCTCCCCGGGTCGAGTGTCCGGACCACGGCGTCCGTCAGGCCGGAGTCCCCTGGGCCGAGCCGAATAGCCGCTTCACGAAGTTCTTCGAGCGCTTCGCCATCGATGTCGCCCAGGAGACCGACACCAAGGGCGCGGGGAAGATCCTCAAGCTCAGTTGGGACGAGGTCTGGGGCGTCCAGGAGCGCGCGGTGGCTCGTGGCCTACGGGCCAAGCCCCCCGTGGCGCTCCGCTTCATGGGCGTCGACGAGAAAGCGGTCGGCCACGGTCACCAGCATGCCACGATCGTCTACAACCTCGAGAAGGGGACCGTGGAATGGGTCGGGGAGGACCGGAGGAAGGAGACCCGCGACCGGTTCTTCCAGAGCCTCTCCTCCGAGCAACGCGCGGGGATCGAGGCGGTGGGGCTCGACATGTGGGGACCGTTCATCGCCTCGATTGGCGAGCACGTCCCCGAGGCCAACGGGAAGTTGGTCTTCGACCCGTTCCACATCGTGGGGCACATGAACGAGGCGGTGAACGACGTGCGGAAACGGGAGCACCGTCAGCTGAGCGAGGAGGGGACGCGCCCACTCGTCGGCACGCGGTTCTGGTGGCTCTGCGGGAGGGAGAATCTCCCGGAGCGACACCGGGAGGGGTTCGCCGCCCTCCAGGCAGCGCACCTGAAGACCGGGAGAGCCTACGCGATCATGGAGGCGCTACGGGACCTTTGGGCACAGGACTCCTCGAGGACGGGAGCGGCGTACTGGCGCGGGTGGCCCTTCCGGGCGACGCACAGCCGGCTCGCGCCGGCGATCCGTGTGGCGCGGATGATGAAGGACCACCTAACGGGGGTGCTGAACTACTTCGAGCACCGGATCCCGAACGCGGTGGCGGAGGGGCTGAACTCGAAGATCGCGACGATCCAGAAGATGGCCCACGGGTTCCGAAACAAGGACCACTTCCGGACGGCGGGCCTGTTCCGGTGTGGGGGCCTTCAGCTACACCCGGTGACCCACCCGATTCCCGGATGAGCCGGGACCCCTCTGACCGGGTCGTTCGGTTCGGCGCTCTCGGCCGCTCAGGGGTCCGGATGAGCCGGCGAGGGACGCGACCGGTCGTTCCCGAGATCAAGGCGTTTCGAACCGTCTTTGTCGAGAGACCGTACCTGCTGGCACTTGCCGGCCTCGCGCCCGCGATTGGGCTGCTGCATGCCTGGCTGCTACAGGCGGCGCTCCTCGAAGCGGCCCTACTGTGGGTCCTGCGGTACGTCACGTTGCCCGAAGTCCTGTTTTCTCTCGCTATGGCGTTCCTTGTCCCCGCCGCCGTGCTGGTAAATCTCTTCCTTCGGCAGCACCCGAGCTGCGATTGTGCCCCCAGCGGACACGCGGGATCGGGCCTCCTTCCCTCGTTGGTAGTCGGCCTCGTACCCAATCTCCTGTGCTGAACCCCCTTCGTTCCCGCGGTACTAGCGATTTTCCTCTCCGGAGCCACGCTCCTTTCCGTGTCCGGCCCGGTCCAATACTTTCTCGGCGCCTACGCGCCGCTGCTCTACACCCTCGTCGCCCTGTCGGTCTGGGGCTCCCTCCGCATTGCATCCCGACGGATAGCTGGCCCGGGGCCGCCCCCGGCTTCTTACAGGGAAGTCCCAGATGCCATTTGATTCCCGGATGTCGGTTGTGTTCCCCTCGGTCCGCTCTGACTCTCTCGGTCGAGCCTCCCACTAGATCTGGCGGGGAGCTTGGGGCATCCATCGATCAGACGGAGTGGAGGTTGAGTCTTGTGAGGGCCCGAATCCAGCGATTCGATCGACTGGGCCGCTGCCCGGGCATCCGGGTGCACCTTGTGCGAACGGACGACGAGGCTCACGAACGGGATCGGGCGCCCGATCCTCTCCAGAAACAGCGCGCCACCGAACCCCGTGATCGACCCGTCGACCCCCCGGAGGCCGGCGTGGCGGAGGACTCGCTGGCCGAGAGCGTTCGCGGCGCCCCGCGACTTCCCGCTCGGATTCCCCTTCCTCCGCGGGGATCCCCTCGGGCCTGATCACGAGCCCCGCCCCCTCGGCGTGCGGTCGAGCGAGGATCGCACGAGCGAGCGGGGGGAGGAGATCCGGCGTCGGCCGGATGCCGGAGGAGATTACCGCGAGGCGGTCGCAGCGCCCATCCGGTCCGCAGACGAGGCCGGTCGAGTAGACCCGGACCGGCGGCTCCACGACGCCCCCGTCCACCGAGATTGTGGGAGGAAACTCTCCCCCGTCGATCTACGCGACCTGAGGGATTCCGAGGGACCGGATCAGGTACTGAATCGCGATGGTTCCCGCGAGTCCGGACGTGGGGAAGCTCACGTCGCGGAGCGATCCTTTCAGGGTGGAGGGGGCGGTCGGAACGATCCGGACCCGATCTCCGACCGGTCCTTCGGAGAGGAGCTCTCCCTCGTGTTCGGTCATCGGACCCCTATCGCCGGTCCCCTCCTTGAGCCTCGTCTCCGACCGTTGGGGTCCGAGGACCCCGGCTCCCGTGGACACCCGCCGTACCCCGTCAGATCGCGTGCGTGAGGTGATGGGGGCCTGCGACAGGCACCAGCGCGAGGAACGCTCGCTCGACGACTTCGGTGAGAGCGGGGTGGATGTGCATCCCGTCCAGGATGGGCCGGGCGCTCCGGTCCGCGGTGTAGAGGAGGTTGACGACTTCCTGGATCAGAACGGAGGCGTGGGGACCGACGATGTGCGCCCCGACGATCTCGAGACCTTCCGACCGGACCAGCACCTTGGCCCGGCCCTCTTCAGCCCCGATCGCCCCCCCTTTGGCAGTGTCCTTGTAGTCGTACCGGCCGAGCAAAAGTCCCTCCGTTCCGTACCGTTGGAGCGCCTGGGGTTCGGTGAGCCCGACGGAGGCGACCTCGGGGTCGGTGAACACGGCGTGGGGAATCGCGTGGTAATCGACTGCGGTCCGTCGTCCCTGGACGAGCGAGCGATAAAGGACCTTCGAGTCGTGGTTCGCCTTGTGCTTGAACGGGTAGACGCCGGTGGCGTCTCCCAACGCCCAGATCCCGGGTTGTCCGGTCTCCAGATACTCGTTGACCCGGATCCATCCACGGGAGTCTATCGGAATCCCGGCACGCTCCGGATGGAGGAGAGCGGTCGTGGGGCCACGTCCCGTGGCGACCAGGACCTGGTCGACGTCGAGAGCCTCATCTGGCGCGTGGCCCGTGGAGGGAAGGTGCAGAACGGCCCGTCCTCGGGGGCCGGATTCGACCCGGTCAGGTTGCCGGCCGAGGATGAGGCGCACGCGACGACCCAGGCTACGGGCGACGATGTCGGAGATCTCCGGATCCTCCTGAGGAAGGAACCGGGGGTTCCGTCCGACGACCGTGACCGCGGTTCCCATCGCGGCGAAGAAGTGCGCGAACTCAGCGGCGATGTATCCTCCACCGAGGATTGCGAGCTGTTTGGGCCGCTCCGTGAGGCCGAAGACCGTGTCGCTCGTCAACGGCCGGGAGGCGGCAAGGCCTACAATCGGAGGGAGGACCGGTTCGGAACCGAGCCCGAGCACGATCCGGCTCGAGCGCATCGTGATTCCTCCGGAGCTGCGGAGAGTATACGGAGCGACGAACTCCGCCGGTTCGTGGTAGTAGTCAAGGTTAGGGGCGTGGGAGAGGCCGTTCTCGATGGACCGGATTTCCGGGTCGATGTGGTCGTGCAACCTCTGCATGACTTTGGCGAAGTCGACCCGGCTCCCCTTCACACTCACCCCGAACTCCTCCGCGCGTTCGATCGTGCGAACCACATCGGCGACGCTCGTGAGCATCTTCGAGGGGATGCAACCGCGCGTG